>NZ_JBHWVO010000010.1:169394-269270 GCF_042736635.1 Streptomyces sp. NPDC060035 | reverse complement strand
ACACGTGAAGGACCCCGCACCGGCTCCCGGTGCGGGGTCCTTCACGTGTCGGGCCGTCGCAAGGGCCGTCCGTGAGGGGTCACGGGCCCTTTCGCCGGGCGGAGTTCACACCTGCGGCACATCCCGGCGCCACCGCACCTCGCCGTCCTCCCGCTCGTCCGTGGGCGCGAGCCCGGCCGCCGCGGCCACGGCGGCGGACGCCGCGTGGTCCGGGTGGATGTGAGCGATGACGGTCCGGACGCCGCACCCGCACATGAGGTACCGGACCAGGCCCGTCGCGGCCTCCCAGCGTGGCCGCTTCGGTCACGGTCCGGCACCGTAGTGGGCTGCCCCCAACTCCGTGGTTAACATGGCTTGATGAGGGACGACACCTCGGACACGTAGGACCGGCGGGGGAGCGGATGAGCGCACAGTTGACGCGACTCGATGGCCGACTGGGCCGGGGACGAAGGATCGTGAGCGGTACGGCGCTCAGGCTGATCGCGGCGACTGTCATCGGCGCGGTCACAGGGCTCGCCGTCTTCGGTCTCACCCAGGTGACGAACCGCAGCCTGTTCGCCATCATGGGCGGTATCGCAGGCGCGGCGGCCGTCCTGGCCGTGCAGTGGTACCAGCGCACGGCCCGCCTCACCGAGGTCAAGGTGACCGTCCCGCAGCTGAGCGAGCTCACCTTCGCCGTCAACAACGACTCCCGCCAGGTGGCCTGGCACATGTTCGTCGAGACGGTGACGCGGGTGTCCACCCAGCCGCTGGCCAGTGATCAGGGGGTCGTCCGGGAGGCGCTCACCTCGATGTACGGCTTGTTCGCGACGACGCGCGAGACGTTGAAGGCCAGCCGGCCCTCCGCCGCGGTCCCGGGCGGCCAGACGGTCGAGTACTTGGCGATCACCATGCTCAACGGGGCTCTCAGGCCGTTCCTGTCCCAATGGCACCCTCGGCTGCGGGAGTTCGAGCAGTCCCACCCTGACCAGCAGGAGTCCGAGTGGCCGGAGAACGCCGCCTGCCGGGAGGCTCTGCAACAGCTGCAGTCCGACATCCACGGATATGCGGTCGGCTTCGCCCGCCTCGCCGGTGTGCGTGACGCCGAGGCGCTGATCGGGCGCGTCCCCGTTCCCCGTAACCCTGACGACGCGGAGGGAAGCGGCAGTCCCGCGGCGGGCCGCACGCGGGACAGGCACTGAGCATCCGAGGGACCGGAGGTGGACGCCAGTGGACCAGGAGCTCAGCGGCAGCACCGACTACGACGCGTTCATCTCCTACAGTCACGCCTGGGACCGGGACGTCGCGAAGGCCTTCCAGAACCAACTGCAGGTCTTCGACCGTCCGTGGTACCGGCCGAGAAGCCTGAAGCTGTTCCGTGACGAGACCAATCTGGCGGCAAGTCCGCATCTGTGGCGCGAGATCGAGCGGGGGCTGAGCCGGTCCCGGTGGCTCGTAGTGATGGCGAGCCCGTCGGCTGCCGCATCCCCCTGGGTACGGCAGGAGATCCGCTGGTGGCTCACCCACCGGTCGGCGGACACCCTGCTCATCGCCTGGACCGACGGCACGCTCGCCTGGGACGCCGCCCGGACGTCGTTCGACTGGTCGCAGACCGACGCGCTCCCACGCGAGGAAATGGCCCAGGCGTTCGATCACGAGCCTCGCTGGGTGGACCTACGCTGGTTACGCAGCCTGGAGCAGGCCAGTTCGTCCGATCCCCGGCTCATCGAGTGCGTGGCGGAGTTCGTCGCTCCCCTGACCGGCAGGTCCAAGGACGAGCTGATCGGCGACCATGTGCGGCAGCGCCGCCGGACCGTCCGCTGGGTCCAGGCCACGGTGTCCGTGCTCGTCGCCCTGCTCCTCATCGCCTTGGCCGGCGGTATCACGGCCAACAAGCAGCGCAACAGCGCCCGCGCGCAGACGATGGTGGCCCAGTCCCGGCAGCTGGTGGCGGAGGCCTCTTCCATCCGCGACGCCCAGCCCGGCCTGGCGAGTCAACTGCTGGTGCAGGCCTACCGCCTCGCTCCCACCCCGGAAGCGGCGGGGGCACTCATCGAGAGCTACTCACTGCCCCGGGTGGTCCAGGGGCGCGGAACCGCACGGGCCGCCGCGTACAGCAGCCAGGGACTGCTGGCCGTGGCCGACGAGAGCATCCATCTGTTCGATCCCGCTTCGATGACCCGCCTGAGCTCCCTCGCCCCGGGCGGCCCCGTGGACACGGTGGCCTTCAGCCCTGACGGAAGGCTGTTGGCAACGGGCGGCGAGGACGGCGAGGTACGGCTGCTGGAGGTGACGTCCGGCAACCATCTCAAACCACTGGCCGTGTCGTCTGCAGCAACCGGGCGCGCGATGTCCCTTGTGTTCACTCCCGACGGGAAGTTGATCGTCATCGCCGAGGCGCGCGGAGCTGTCCTCGACGTCCGGGACCCCGCCCGCCCAAGCTTCCTCGGTCCGTTGCCCGAGGCTGCGGTCGCGGCAAGCCCCACGGGCGACCTGATTGCCACACAGCGGCAAGGCAGAACGAGCATGAGTCTGTGGTCCCTGTCCGGCCCCGCCCGGCTGAAACCGATCGCCACGGTCCCGTCGCCGCCCGGGAGCATGGCCAACTGGGGGGACCGCGTGATGTTCAGCCCAACCGGTCAGACCCTGGCGGCCGGCGGCGACAGCCGGGTGCGGCTGTGGGATGTCGCGGACCCGTCCCGTCCGGTCGTCCGGCCCGAACTGTTCACGCAGAGCCGGTTCGGCATCGAGACGCTGGAGTTCTCGCCCGATGGGACCACACTGGCCACCGGGGACAGCGACGGCTTGGTAACTCTGTGGGACGTATCCGATCCCTTTCGTCCGCGTTCCGACGCCCGGCTGACCGGCCACACGAATCCGTTGGGCGGCCTTTCCTTCAGTCCGGACGGGCACACCCTGGCTTCCGTCAGCATGTACGAGGCGCCATGGGGAGACCCTCCCAACAGGTCTGACACAGAGGTGCGTCTGTGGGCCGTGTCGGGGAGCGAACGGACCTCTGCATCCACCACCCTGCCGGTAAAGGGATGGTTTCCGCCCTCCTTCAGCCCCGACAGCCATCTACTGATCGCCGGTGGCGATCCCACCACCGTGTGGAGGGTGGGCGGCAACGAGGTACCGCGCCTCGTGTCCACCATGCAGACGTTCAATGCCGGTGGGGAGGCCGCCTCCTTCGGCCCTGAAGGACGCACCCTGTTCTCCGGCCTGCCTCTGGGCGCGTGGGACATGACCGACGCGGCGAGTCCGCGCCGCCTGACCCCGGAGGTGGCCCGCCCGGACCCCACATTGAATCTCAGCGTCAACCCCACTCGTCCCTTGTTGGCCACGGGGGCCTCCAACGTCGGTGAGCCGGTGCAGTTGTGGGACATAAGCAGGAGGACACGACCCACCCTGCTCGACACACTCAGCGGCACCAGAACCGAGCGCCAGGCACTCGCCTTCAGTCCGGACGGCAACCTGCTCGCGGTGCCCACCGACGAGGGCAACGTACGGCTCTGGCGGGTCGCTCAGCGCACGCGGCCCACGCTCGCAGGTGACCTCACCACCACGAGGGGCAAGGCCACCGCGCTGGCCTTCGGTCCACAGGACCGCACCCTGCTCGTCGGTGACGACGCCGGATCGATCACCACGTGGGACGTATCGCGTCCCGGACACCCGGTGCGTAAGGGCGCCTCCTACCGGCACACCGGTGACATCACGGGACTCGCCGTCCACCCCGACGGCACGCTCGCGGCCACTGCGAGCGTGGACGGCCGCATCAGGCTGTGGGACATCAGCGACCTGAGTAGGCCCGTCGAAGTGACGTCCCTGAGCAGCGGCGGTATCTACAAGACAGCCACCGCGGGGTTCAGCCCGGACGGGCGCCTCCTGGCAGTCAGCAGTGATCTGGGCACGCGTCTGTGGACAGTGGACCGCACCGGCATCCTCCAGCGGTTGTGTGCGCAGTCTTCCCGGATCACCCGCGAACAGTGGGCGCAGTACCTCCCCGACCGGCCATTCGACCCACCCTGCGCCTGAGCGCGCACGAGACGGAGGACACCGTGGTAACCGGCTTACATCGCATCACCCCACTCACTGTGCTGCTCGCGCTTCTGCTGATGACCGGCGCGTGCGACTCGCCCAAGCCCGCGCCCCCTGTCAAACCGGCGACTCAGGAACCTGCCGGCTCGGACCCCGCGTCCCCGCCCCCATCCCCCACCACCTCGTCGGCGGACGACCCCGAGGTGGTCGGACCGGCGCCCGCCGATCTGCACGATGTGGACTGGGCGACCGTTCGCTTCCCGGGCGATTTCTGCGGAGTACCGGGACTCGTACGATTCGACGCCGAGCTCGAAGCAAGGGCCATCTCCCGGACATGGGGGCATGTGCGCATCGGAGTCGGATCAAAGGTCATCTACGGGGACTCGAACGGCGACAACCGCGACGAGGCTGCCGTCTACGTGGGCTGCGACGACGACGGGCTCACCCAGAACTCGCAGATCATGGCCGGGTACGTGATATTCGGCCATGCGGGAAAGAACCTCGCCGTCATCGGCTCGATCACCCCGCAGAAGGAGCCTCTGGACAACTACGCCACGGCTCTCGTGCGGGCAGAGTTCGCCTTGGGCCGGATCATCGTGCACGAGAAGTGGTACCGCTCCAGCGACGCTCACTGCTGCCCCACCGGGAACGCCACCACCGTCTGGACCCGTGAGGGAAATCGACTGACACCGGGCGCCCCACGCATCACCTCCTGACAGGACGGGCGGAGACGGCCCGTCAGGCGCCGCCGGGCCCTACGGAACGCGTCCATCCCGCGGCGCATCCCGGCGCCACCGCACCTCGCCGTCCTCCCACGCGTCCGTGGGCGCGAGCCCGGCCGCCGCGGCCACGGCGGCGGACGCCGCGTGGTCCGGGTGGATGTGGGCGATGACGGCCCGGACGCCGCACCCGCACATGAGGTACCGGACCAGGCCCGCCGCGGCCTCCTTGGCGTACCCCAGGCCCTGCCACCCGGCCCCCACCACCCAGGCCACCTCCGCCCGCGGGCCGCGCACCGTCGCCTGTACGTAGCCGGCCAGGCGTCCGTCGCCGCGGACCCGCAGCACCCAGTTCCACCACAGCTCGGCGGGGTCCGGGGAGCCCGCACTCCGGCGGGCGTAGCGGGCGCGCAGCGTGGCCACGTCCTCCGGTGCGCCTCCCGTGTACGTGTGCAGGGCGGGGTCCGCGAGGACGGCGCTCATCTCGTCCGCGTACGCGATATCGAGCGGCAGCGCGTCGAGGCGGCTGGTGGAGAAGGGTTCGGGCCCGTTGTCCGGCATGGGCCCCGACCCTACGCGGGCCCCGTGCCGGCCGGTCAGCGGCTGAGCCGCCGGAACCGGCGTACCGCCAGCGGCAGGAACACCAGCGTGATCACCAGCGGCCACACCAGCGCCATCAGCAGCGCGTGTTCCTCGACCCATGTGCCTCCGCTCGCCACCGGGTTGCCGAACAGTTCCCGGGACGCGGTCACCGTCGAGGACACCGGGTTCCACGCGGCCACCGTGCCCAGCCAGCCCGGCATCAGCGAGGGGGCGACCAGGGCGCTGGAGATCATCGTGATGGGGAAGGCGATGGCGTGCAGGCCGCCCGCCGACTCCGCGTTCGGGACGAGCAGGCCCAGCCAGACGCCCACCCAGATCAGGCTGAAGCGCAGCAGCAGAAGCAGCCCGGACGCACCCACCGCCTCCAGCGGGCTGCCGCCCGCGCGCCAGCCGATCGCCAGTGCGGTGACGGCCAGGATCGTCAGCTCGGCGCAGGCCACCACGAGGTCGGCGACCCCGCGTCCGGCGGAGACGGCGGACGGGGCCATCGGCATCGAGCGGAAGCGGTCGATGACGCCCTTGCCGGCGTCGGTCACCACGGCCATCGCGGTGCTCATGAAGCCCATGGTCATGGTCGTGGCGAACATGCCGGGCATCAGGAACTCCCGGTAGTCGCCGCCGCCGGGCACCTTCATCGCGCTGCCGAAGACGTACCCGTACAGCAGGACGGAGATGATCGGGAAGCCGAGCTGCCAGATGATGGCGACGGGCTGTCGCTGATAGTGGGTGAGGCTGCGCCGGGTGACGTTCCAGCAGTCGGCGAGCGCCCAGTGGGCCCGGCTCCGCTCGCGGCCGGTACGGGCGTGCAGTTCGAGCGCGCTCATGCCGCGACCTCCGTCCTCGTGTCGTTGCCGGACCCGGTCTCCGCCACTGCCCCGTGTCCCGTCAGGCGCAGGAACACGTCGTCCAGGCTGGGCCTGCGCAGCCCGATGTCCTCGACCGCGATCCCCTCGTCCTGAAGGGCCCGCGCCACCTCGGTCAGCGCGGCCACCCGGTCCGCCACCTGGGCGTGCACCCGGCGGTCCGCCGTGTCGGTCACGACCAGCCCGCCCCCCGCCACCCGGTCCACTGCCTTCACCACGGCCGGGATGTCTGCCGCCTCGGCGGCGACGACTTCGATCCGGTCGCCGCCGACCCGGTTCTTGAGCCCGTCCGGGCTGTCGTCGGCGATGGACCGGCCCCGGTCGATGACGGTGATGCGCGAGGCGAGCCTGTCGGCCTCGTCCAGGTACTGCGTGGTCAGCAGGACCGTCGTACCGCCCGCCACCAGCGCCCGCACCGCGTCCCACACCTCGCCCCGGCCGCGCGGGTCGAGCCCGGTCGTCGGTTCGTCCAGGAACAGCACCGTGGGCGCGAGGATCATCGAGGCGGCCAGATCGAGTCGCCGCCGCATGCCACCGCTGTAGGCCTTGACTCCCTGGCCGGCGGCGTCCACGAGGTCGAACTGCTCCAGCAGCTCGCCGGCCCGCCGCCGCGCCCCGCTCCCGCCCAGGTGGAAGAGGCGGCCGAACATCTCCAGGTTCTGCCGGCCCGTGAGCACCTCGTCAACAGCGGCGTACTGCCCGGTGAGCCCGATCCTGCCCCGTACGAGCCGGGGCTCGCGCGCCACGTCCAGGCCCGCCACCTCGGCCCGGCCGCCGTCGAACCCGAGCAGGGTGGCGAGCACCCTGACGGCGGTGGTCTTGCCGGCTCCGTTCGGCCCGAGCAGGCCGTGGACGGTGCCGGGGCGGACGGCCAGGTCGAATCCGTCGAGCGCCCGTTTCTCCGCCACCCCCTTCCTGGCCCCGTAGCGCTTCACGACCCCTTCGGCCAGCACGGCGTATCCGGATGCGGACATGGCTCACTCCCCTCACGACAAAGAACTGGGTACGGTGTACTCATATGAGAGTACACCGTACCCAGTTCTCGTTCAGGGGATTACTCTGAGCCCATGACGAAGAGCGGACCGGCAGCGGCGGCAGACGGCACGACCACCGGAAGCGGCGACATCGGACGCAGCCTCGAGCTCCTGTGGGGCACCGGCGAACGCCCCAGCCGCGGCCCCAAGCCGGGCCTCACACTCGACCGGATCGTCGCCGCCGCCATCGACGTCGCCGACACGGAGGGCCTCGCGGCCCTCTCGATGCGCCGGCTCTCCACGGAGCTCGGCACCGGCACGATGTCGCTCTACCGGTACGTCCCCGGCAAGGCCGAGCTGCTCGACCTCATGCTCGACCGGGTCCTCGGCGAACCGCTCCCGGTGGACGCCTCCCAGGTGCCGTCGGACTGGCGGGTGGCCGTCGACACGATGGCCCACACCTACCGGGCCAATCTCCGCACCCACCCCTGGCTCCTCAAGATCAACCAAGCCCGCACGGTCCTCGGCCCCAGCGCCCTGCGCGGCCTGGAGCTCGCCCTGACCGGCCTCAGGGGCATGGGCCTGAGGGACCCCGAGCTGATCGGCGTGATCATCACGGTCAACAGCTTCGTCGAGGGCCTCGCCCGGACGGAGAACCACGCAACGGAGGCCGCCCGGCAGACGGGCTTCAGCGACGCCGCCTTCTGGGAGGGCCAGCGCCCCTACCTGGAGCGGGCCATGCTCAGCGGTGAGTACCCGCACATGGCCGCACTGTCCGCGGATGCGTTCGGGGCCGAGTTCGATCACTTCGCGTTCGGCCTCGGCCGCCTCATCGACGGCTTCGAAGTCCTCGTGGAGCAGCGCGCACGCGGGTGACACGGCCCCCGATACGTGGACCATGGGACATATGGACACGATCCACGAACTAGAGCCCTTCGTGAAGCAGTACACCGTCCTGCTGAGCAGCCGCCGGCCGGACGGATCGGCTGCTCGTACACCTGTCAGCATCGCCGTCGAGGGCGACCACGCCTTCGTCCGTACGTTCTCCTCGGCGTGGAAGGTCGACCGCATGCGCAACCACCCCGTGGTGGAGATCGCCCCGTGCACCGTGCGAGGAGCGCCGACGGGGCCGCCGCTCACCGCCTCGGCGCGCCTCCTCCCCCAGGGGTCGAAGGAGAACACCCACGCCGCCCGGACCCTCTCCCGCAAGTACCCGGCGCTGCACGGCGTGTTCGTCCCCCTCGCCCACCGGCTGAAACGGGACCGGACGCTGCACTACGAACTCCGCCCCCTGCTGCCGGACGACTGAACAGCCCCGCACCAGTGGTCCGACCCCGCGGAACACGCCCGCTCTACCCGCGCCGCCGCCTGACGCCGATCACGGCCACCGCGATGACGGCAAGCAGCACGGCTCCCCCCGTCACGGTGCCCTTCCCGGTCCCGTCACCGCCCCCGCCGCCTCCCCCGCCTGCGGAGGACGCCCCGCCCTCCCGGGAGGGCGCCTTGCTCCCGCCCCCGCCGCTCCCGCCGTCCTCGACGTCCACCCGCACCACTTCGCTCCGCTCGCCCTCGGAGCCGAACATCATCGCGGAGCCGTCCGCCGTGTACGTCACCGACTCGGACTGCCCCTGGAGCGGCACGCTCAGCGCGTGGTCCTCACCGAGCCGGCCGCCCTCGAAGGCGTACGCCCGGGTGCTGAAGTACGAGCGCAGGACCAGCTCCTGCCCGTCCGGCGAGAACGCACCGTCCGTCACCCACGGCACCTCGCCGACCCGCCGGAACACGTTGGCCCCGCCGGTCGACAGCTTCGCGGGCCCCTCGTAGAGCCCGCCGCCGTCCTCGTTCTTCGACGCGATGTAGACCCGTCCCGTCTTCGGGTGGACCATCATCGCCTCGGCGTTGCGGGCACCGTCGGCGTACTTCACGTCGAACTGTGTGGCCCGCACGGTGGCGTCCGCGAGCCGCTTCGGCTCGGGGAAGCGGTAGATCCAGACGTGGTCCCAGGACCCGTCGAGGTTGTCGCCGATGTCGCCGACGTACAGATTCCCGTCCGGCCCGAGCGAGATCGCCTCCACGTCGCGGGGCGCCCCGACCCCCCGCATGGTGATCGTCGCGACGGTCTTCCCGGTCCTGGAGTCGACGGCGTAGATGTACGGCCCGTCCTCGCTGTCGTTGTGCGTCCAGTAGATGCCCGGGTGGGCGCGGCTTGCGGCGAGGCCACTGGACTCGGTGATCCGGGGATCCTCGATCGTGAAGGTCCGATCGGCCCCGTCCCCGTCGTCCGCCACGGCGGGCGCCGCACCCGTGAGGAACAGGAGGGCGGCGGCGGAAACAGTCAGCAGCGATCTCATGGCACAAGTGTCCACTGTCACGTCGCAGGCCGGAGCAGTGATCCGCCATGATGTCGCCATGCGTTTTCTCTTCGTCGGTGACTCGATGACTATCGGCAGCGCCGGCGACTTCACCTGGCGCTACCGCATGTGGCAGCACCTCGAAGCGACCCTCGGCGACGGCGGCTACGCGATCACCGGCCCGCGCACCGAGTTGTACGACATCGGGTCGAACGCCCCGCGCTCCTCCGCGTACGGCGACCCGGCCTTCCCCGCCCCCGCCCGGCGACACCTGGCCGGCTGGGGCGAGGGCTGGCTCCACATGGCCCCGGTCATCGCGGACACGGTCACGGCGACCCGCGCCGACGTCCTGCTCGTCTCGCTGGGCCTGATAGACCTCGGCTTCTACACGGACAGCGAGCAGACGGCCCTGAACGTACGGGCGTTCATCGCCGCGGCCCGCACGGCGAACCCGCACGTCAAGATGGTCCTGCTCCCCGTGATACCGAACATACGGGCAGAGTCCGACGCCCCCTTCGCCGCCGAGTGCGACCGCTTCAACCTGCTGCTCGGGAAAGCCGTCGCCGACCTCGACAACCCGTCGTCCCCGATCCTGCTGGCCTCGCACCCGGCGGGCTACGACATCCACACGGACACCTACGACGGCACCCACCCCGGCCCCACCGGCGAGGACAAACTGGCCGGAGCCTTCGCGGACGCGATGCACCAGGCGTGGGGCGTGGGCGGGCCGTACGCGGGAGCGCTGGCCCCGGCCTGAGGCACCGGACCAACACAGCCGAGTGCCTCAGCCTCGCGGATACCCGATGGACTCGACGGCGTCCTGAAGCTGCGCCGGAGTCACTCCGGGGTGCAGACCCCGCACCAGGTCGGGCGTGAGCGGTCGCAGTTCGTACACGTCACGCACCCCGCCCGGGTCCACCGGCCTCCCGTAGTAGCCCTCGGCCCACCGCCCGTACGCCTCGGGGGAACCGTCGGTCAGCAGACCGAACAGCCAGCCGGAACCATCACTTCCGGGGTCGTCGGGGCAGGTGACGTCCCCCGTCGCCCAGGCCGGCTCGCCGGTCTCCCGCCACAGGCACACGGTCACGAGGGGAACACCGTCGAGGTGGAACTTCGGTTCGTCCACACAGGACCGGAACACCTCCGGCACCACATCGAACAGGCCCGGCCACGGCTCGCCGTCGCCCGCGTAGGCGTTCATCGGGGACACGTGGTCGAACCCGCGCACGTACGCCCCGGCAGCCGAGAAGACGATGTCGTACGCGTCCCCTCCGCCGTTGTCCATGGAGGCCAGCTCCTGCGTGGCGGACCAGCGGGTGTCGAAGGTGTGGCGCCGCAGGAAGGGCTTGTCCGGCTGGAGGATCGCGTCGAGCATCGCCATGGACCTGCACCGGTCCCGCAACGTGGGTATGTCCGGCAGTGCGCGAGCAACGTCAGGAGCGGTCATGACGGCGATTCCAGCATGCCCGACCGCCGTCGCCAGGTCCGGGTGATCCCTCGCACGGGCCGGAGGCGGGAAGGCCGCGGCGGGGCAGGTCCGGAACCGGACCGGTGATCACGGCGTCGTCCGTACCGTGCGACGCCGTGCCGTCTGGCCACAGCGTGGGGGAATGCCGACGCGACCGGACGGGCGGGCGATGACGAAGCCGGAGAGCAGCAGAGCAGCAGAGCAGCAGAGCACCATGGTGCCGGCAGCGGGGCCGGGTCCTCGGACTGCTCTCCGTCCTAATCGCCCTCCTCCTGGCCTTCCACTCCGTGGTCCCCCGGACGCCCGGCCACGCGGGCAGCCTCCTCGAAACGTTTCTCCCCTGGCTGGGCCTGGCCGTCCCCGTCCTGCTCGTCCTGGCCCTCCTGCGCCGCTCGTACGTCGCCCTGGTCGCGCTGCTGTTGCCGGTCGTCGCATGGGGCGCGCTCTTCGGCGGGCTGCTGTTCTCCGGTCACGACCCCGGGGACGACGAGATCACGGCGCTCCAGCACAACGTCAGCGACGTGAACCAGGACCCTTCCGGCACCGCACGCGCGCTGCTCGGGGCCCGGCCCGACCTCATCGCCCTGGAGGAGCTGACGCCGTCCGCACGTCCGGCCTTCCAGGCGGTCCTGGAGGCGGACTATCCGCACCGTGCGACCCGGGGCACGATCGGGCTCTGGTCGAAGTACCCCCTGTCCGACGTACGACAGGTGGACATCAAGCCGAAGGCTGTCGGCGAGGGCTGGGACCGGGGGCTGCGGGCGACCGCCACGACACCGCGGGGCAAGGCCGCCGTGTACGTCGCGCACCTGCCCTCGGTCCGGCTGGGCCTGAGCAGCGGCTTCAGCGCCGGGTGGCGGAACGAGAGCGCCACCCTCCTCGGCAAGGCCATCGCCGCCGAGCCGCTGGACCGGGTGATCCTCCTCGGCGACCTCAACAGCACGCTGGACGACCGGGGTCTGGAACCGGTCACCTCCCGGATGAACCGGCCGGACACAGACTTCGCCTTCAGCTGGCCCGCCAAGCTGCCGCTGGCCCGGATCGACCAGATCCTGACCCGGTCCGCCACGATCACCCAGCTCCGGTCGCTGCCCGCGACGGGAAGCGACCACCTGCCCATCGCTGCGCGCATCAGGTTCTGACCCGGGCAGACCGGACGGGCCGAGATTCGTGCAACAGATGTACATCTGTCACTTTGGATACATGAGTGAACCGGTAACGGAGTCCATGGCGGAAGTCCGTCGGCACCTCGCGGACGTGATAGACCGTGCTCGCCGCGATGACACGCCGACCATCATCACGCGGCGCGGAAAGGGCGAAGCGGTATTGGTCGGCATCGACGAATACCGCCGCCTGCGCGAGGCCGCGGATCGGCTCGAGGACGCATGGCTGAACCGGCTCGCGGATGAAGCCGAGTCCGAGGGCACGGAAGGCTCACTCTCCTTGGAGGAGATGGCCGCACTCATCCGCTCGGCACCCTGACCCATGGGGTACGTCACGCGGTTCACACCGCACGCCCAGCGGGATCTACTCAAGATCGCTCGCCAGGACACCTTGCGCATCCTCGTGCGCCTCAGTGGCCTCCAGAAGGCCCTGGACGCCGAGGACACCAGCGCCTTCGACGTCAGGGCCCTTCAAGGTCACCCGGGGCGGTGGCGGCTGCGCATCGGCGAATACCGCGCCGTCTACACCATCGAGAGCGGTCAGCTGGTCCTGTGGGTCCTGACCGTGGGCAACCGGCGCGAGGTCTACCGCGGCCTCTGAGCGGCACGGTCAACCCGCCGGCGAAGCTGCCGCGGGCCCGGCCGAACCGCTACCCGCCCGCCCCCTGAATCCCCAGCATCGCCAGCCCCAGCTCGGTAAGCTCCGCCGACACCTCTTCCGGCCGGGCCCTGCGGGGGCGACGGCTGTGGTGGGCCATCAGTTCGTGGACCGTGCCCACCATCACCATCACCACCACCCGATGGTCCCGCTCCTCCGCCTCGCCGCGCACCGCCGCCCGTTCGGCCTCGCCGGTCAGGAAATCGGCCCACAGGTCCCGCCACCGCTTGCAGTGCTCGTCCACCGCCGCGCTCACGCCGAGCACCTCGACGAACGTCAGCCGCGCCTCACGCAGGTCCCGGGTCACCGCGGTCACGTACGCGTCGAAGAGGATCCGGAACCGTTGCGCCACCGGACAGTCGTCCATGCCCTCCGAGAGAAGGGCCCGTTCCGCCGCCCGCAGCCCGTTGGTCGTCACCTGGTTGTGCAGGGCGATCAACACACCCTCCAGGGAGCCGAACTCCTCCCAGAGCACCTCCTCCGGCACCCCCGCGACGTCGCACAACGCCTGCTCCGACGTCTCCGCGTAGCCGTAGACGCCGAAGAGCTCCCGCCCCGCGTCAAGAAGCTGCCCACGGGCCCGCGTACGAGCTCTGTCGACCGTGCCGGTCACCTGATCCACCGAGACATCCATCACGGGTCCTCCTTCGTCTGCCACATCTCCGGCTGTCGCGGCGGCGGCTGAGCGGGGTCGCGAGCGCGGGAGAGGGTTTCCTCACCCCTCCATGGCGCCTGCTCCATTCTTCCCGCCCCACCGGGCGAGCAGGCCTTTCGCCGCGCTATTGCCGACTAAATCAGTTTAAGAACAGGGCAGTTGATCGTACGTTCGGAATGCGTAGCCCCTGCGGTCCCCTCGGTCAGCAGGGCGCGTGTGCAGACTCGCCCGGCGAGGCAGACCCTCCGCCTCCCCTCTCCCCCGCCGCCTGGTCCGCCTTCCTCGGGCGCATGACCGGCAGTTCGGTCCGACCGCTCAGACGGAGACAGCGACCAGGGCGACGGCCGACCCGGCGAAGACCACCGCGTTGCGGACGTAGGTCTGTGCCCGCACCCAGCCGGGGAAGGCGTCCTCGGCGGACCGGAGGAAGGGCGCGACCTCGACGCGGGCCAGTTCCGGGTCACCCTTGCGGCGGAAAGCCGCCTCGACGGACTGCACCGCGGTGAGGTTGCTGTAGACGATCACCGCGTTCATCAACAGGACCGCCGAGGAGAATATCCAGGTCAGCAGCTGGGCCAGATCAGCTCCGGCGAGGTTGAGGGCGGCGGTGGTGATCATCACTGCGGCCACGGTCACCGGGGCCGCGGTCTCGTGGCCGCCGGCGTCGAAGCGGAGCTTGTTCTCCTCCAGGACCTCCGGGCGGACGCCCTGGCGACGGAGTTCCGTGACCGCGGCGGCCTTCGCGGCAGGGCCGAAGCGGTGGCGGACCAGCGGGATGCTGACGAAGGCTGCGGCGACGAGCAGGTGCATCACGGCGGCGAGGGCGTTCATGAGGGCTCTCCTTCGACTTGCACTTAGTTCAACACGCTGACGAGCCCTACCGTAACGGCGACTTGAACAACGTACAAGTGCCTTCTTGAACTTTGTTCAAGCGAGTGCGTACCGTAGGGCCATGTCACGCGACACCCTCACTCCGGACCGGATCGTCCGTACTGCTGTCGAGCTCCTGGACGCCGAGGGCCTCGAAGGCCTGAACATGCGCGCCCTGGGCAAACGGCTCGACTCCGCGGCCACGGCCGTCTACTGGCACGTCAAGAACAAGGACAACCTGGTCCTGCTCGCCACCGACCGGGTGTGGGGCGAGCTCTCACTGCCCGACCTGGACGCGGTCGACTGGCGCACCGCGGCCACCGCCATGGCCACCGACCTGTACGGGATGTTCACCCGGCACCCCTGGCTGGTGCAGGCGTTCGCCGCGCACGTCGTCTACGGCGAGGGCAAGGCCCGTCACGACGACCACAGCCTCGCGGTCTACGAGGCCGCCGGCTTCACGGGCCCGCAGGCGGACCGGGCCGCCGCCGCCGTCTTCACCTACGTCCTCGGCAACGCGGCCGGTGCCGCCGCGACGGCCTCGCTCACCCGGAAGCTGGACGGGGACGACGCCGGTGCCGAGGAGCAGTTCCGGGACGCCATGGCCAAGGCCCGGGAGATCGCCATGCGGTACCCCCGCCTGCGCACCCGCCTGGAAACCCCGGCAGCCGCCGACTACGCCGCATCCCCCGACAGGACCTTCGAATTCGGCCTCCAGGCCCTCCTCGACGGCCTGGAGCAGCAGGCCACTCCTCGGAAGCCGACATGAGGTCTCAGCGGCGCAAGGCGGTCTCCCGCTCCAGACGCGACAGCTTCTCGGGATTGCGCACGGCGTAGAGCCCGGTGACGAGGCCGTCGTCGATACGCATCGCCATGACGGTGTCGATCTCGCCGCCCAGCCGGACGATCAGCGCCGGGTCACCGTTGACCTGTGTCAGCTGCAGCGACACAGCGGCGGCGATCCTGCCCAGCACGCGGGCCACCTGGTCGGCCCCCACCACGGGCGCCAGTGCGGCCTGCACGACTCCGCCGCCGTCGGTCAGCAGGACGACGTCCGGAGCGAGGATGTCGAGCAGGCTTTGCAGGTCGCCCGTTTCGACCGCCCGCCGGAACGCCTCGACCGTGCGGCGGGCATCGGCAGCGGACGCGACCCCGCGCGGTCGGCGCGCGGCGACATGGGCCCGCGCCCGGTGGGCGATCTGGCGGACCGCGGTCGGGCTCCTGTCGACGGCCTCGGCGATCTCGTCGTACCCGAGGCCGAACACCTCCCGCAGCACGAACACCGCCCGCTCGGTCGGGGCAAGCGTCTCCAGCACCAGCAGCATCGCCATCGAGACGCTTTCGGCCAACTCGACGTCCTCGGCCACGTCGGGCACGGTCAGCAGCGGCTCGGGCAGCCAGGGGCCGACGTAGGACTCCTTGCGGCGGCCGAGCGTGCGCAGATGGCTCAGCGCCTGCCGGGTGGCGATCCGGACCAGGTACGCACGCTGATCCCGCACGGTGTCGAGATCGACGCCCACCCACCGCAACCAGGTCTCCTGCAGGACGTCCTCGGCGTCGGCGGCCGAGCCGAGCATCTCGTAGGCAACGGTGAACAGCAGGTTGCGGTGGGCGACGAACGCCTGGGTGACGCTGTCCATGCGGTCGCCACGAGCAACCGGCCCGGATGGGTCCCTTGTTCCGTCGTCCCCTGTTCCGTCGTCCATGGTTCGGTCGTTCATCGCCGGCTCCTGCCCGTTCGCTCTCGACTGCGCCGTACACCAGACGCCGGCCCCCACTGCTTTGTGACACCCGCGACCGGTGACGCACGCCACATCGCCGCGCCGTCACAAGGATCGGGCCGTCGGCATCTTGTGTTCATCCAGCGCAGCAGCACACGACACCACGAGTGAGGACGACGTCATGGAACCCCGTTTCAACCTGTTCGACAGCCCGACCGCCGCGAAGGTCGCCAAGCGGTTCGCCACCACCTCGTCGGCCCTGCAAGGGTCGACATTGCCGAAGGCCCTGCAGGAACTGGTGCAGCTGCGGGTCGGCCAGATCAACGGCTGCGGTTTCTGCGTCGATGCCCACGCCAAGGAGGCCGCGGCCGCGGGTGAATCCGCGCTCCGGCTCAACCTGGTCGCCACCTGGCGGCACAGCACTGTGTTCACCGAGGCCGAGCGGGCCGCGCTGGCGCTCGCCGAGGAAGGCACCCGGCTCGGCGACCACGGCGTGTCCGACGAGACCTGGGCCGAGGTGCGCAAGCACTTCGACGACGACGAGGTCGGTACGCTGGTCTGCCTGGTCTCCCTGATCAACGCGGCCACCCGGATGAGCGTGATCGTGCACAACCCGGGGGGCTCGTACGAGCCCGGCATGTTCGCCGGTACGTCGAGCTGAGCCGAGCTGACCCGCAGGCGAAACGCGGGCCCGTCCCGGGATCGTTCGATCCGGGCCGGGCCCGCGCATGCCACAGCCGACAAGGATCTGAGCCCGGCCCCGAAATTCGGTGGGCACGGGCGATGCCCCGCAGTACGGTCGCGCGATGGATGACGACAACGGTTACTTCGGCGACCGGGTCGCCGCGACGTACGACGATCCGGCGGACGAGATGTTCCGGCCGGAGGCCGTCAACGCGGCAGCCGGCTTCCTGGCGGGGCTCGCCGGCGGCGGGCGGGCACTCGAGCTCGGCATCGGGACGGGGCGTATCGCCCTGCCGTTGTCGGAGCGTGGGGTCACGGTCCACGGGATCGACATGTCGCGGGCGATGGTGGCGCGGATGCGGGAGAAGCCCGGCGGCGACGCGGAATCCATCGGTGTGACGATCGGCGACTTCGCGACGACGAAGGTGGACGGGACGTTCTCCGTCACGTACCTGGTCTTCAACACGATCATGAATCTGACGACACAGCAGGCCCAGGTGAACTGCTTCCGCAACGTCGCCGCGCACCTCGCGCCCGGGGGTACCTTCGTCATCGAGGTCATGGTGCCCGAGCTGAGGAAACTGCCTGCCGGGCAGAGTGTCGTACCGTTCCACGTGAGCCCGACACGGTGGGCGTTCGACTCCTACGACGTCGCCACGCAGGCGGTGAGCTCGAACTACGTCCGTGTCGAGGACGGCCGCGGCGAGTACCGGTCCATCCCGTTCCGTTACGTGTGGCCCGCGGAGCTCGACCTGATGGCGCAGCTCGCCGGACTGCAGCTGCGCGATCGGTGGGAGGGCTGGGCGCGGGAGCCGTTCACGAACGAGAGCGGCCGGCACGTCTCGGTGTGGGAGAAGCCTGCCGGCTGATGGCGGATTATCGGCATCCCCTCACCTAAAATACCCCTGGGGGTATGGAGCGGAGGATGAAGCATGGAGCTGGAGATGGCGGCCGACGAGCTGAAGTCGGTACTCAACCGGCTGCGCCGGGCCCAGGGCCAGATCGCCGGGATCATCAGGATGATCGAGGAGGGCCGGGACTGCGAGGACGTGATCACCCAGCTCGCCGCCGCGTCCCGCGCCCTGGACCGGGCCGGTTTCGCGATCATCGCCACCGGCCTCGAGTGGTGCCTGACCGAGGACGGGCGGACGAGCACCGACAAGGACCACATGCGCGCCCGCCTCGAGAAGCTGTTCCTCTCCCTGGCTTGAAACCGGCCCCGGTCACGCGGCCGCGTGGCCGGGTTCGGGCGCTCGGGGCCAAAAGGCGGTTGCCCCGCGCGCGGCCCTCCCTGATCATTCCCCCCTGTGACGAACACTGACGAGAACCAGGTCACCGCCCGCCCGCTCGCGCTGATCACCGGCGTGGGCCGCACCGTCGGCATCGGCGCGGGTATAGCCCGGCAACTGGCGGCGTCGGGCTGGGACATCGCCTACACCTACTGGACACCGTACGACCGGCGCATGGTCTGGGGCGCCGAGAGCGGAGCCGCCGACGTGATCGCCGAGGAGCTCGCCGCACGCGGGGCAGCCACCGCGGCGATCGAGGCGGACCTCGCGGATCCGGACGCCCCCTCGCGTATCTACGACGAGGCGGAGCGCCGGATGGGTCCCGTCACCGCCCTCGTGATGTGCCACTGCGAGTCCGTCGACTCCGGTCTGCTCGACACCACCCTCGAGAGTTTCGACCGGCACTTCGCCGTGAACGCCCGCGCCACCTGGCTGCTGATCCGCGAGTACGGGCTGCGCTTCCGCGCCACGCCCGGCACCGGCCGGATCGTCGCCCTCACCAGCGACCACACGGTCGGCAACCTGCCCTACGGAGCGAGCAAGGGCGCCCTGGACCGCATCACCCTGGCCGCCGCCCGCGAGCTCGCCCACCTCGGCGTGACCGCCAACACCGTCAACCCCGGTCCGGTGGACACGGGTTGGATGTCCTCCGAGACGCAGGAGGCGCTCACCGGGGCCACCCCGCTCGGCCGCCTCGGCACCCCGCAGGACACCGCGCACCTGGTGGACTTCCTGTGCTCCCCGCAGGGCCAGTGGGTCAACGGGCAGCTGCTGAAGAGCAACGGGGGCCTCGGCTGAGGCGTGGTGCGGAAGGCTGCTGCGATCCGGGCCTTCCAGGGATCTGCGGATGGGCCGGTTCGAGCGGCTGGGTGCACGGTCACAGACGGATGACGACCAGGGCGGTGTCGTCCGTGTTGCCGCCCGGTGGAATCAGTTCTGCCAGCAGGGTGTCGGCGAGGGTGTCCGCATCGGCCCGGCCGTGACGGCCGAGGCACTCGGCGAGCCGGTGAAGGCCGGTGTCGATGTCTTCGCGGCGGCGTTCGATGAGTCCGTCGGTGTAGAGAACGAGGGTGGCACCTTCGGAGAAGGCGGCTTCGGCCTGGACTCTTGGAACGTGTTCGAGGCGGGCGCCGAGCGGCGGGTCGGTGGCCCGGTCGAGGAACTCGACGGTGCCGTCGGCATGGAGCAGGGCGGGCGGGGGGTGACCGGCGCTGCTGTAGACGACGGTGCGACTGTTGCAGTCGATCACCGTCTGCAGAGCGGTGGTGGACTCGGCGCCGTCGACCGAGCGGGCGTAGAGGCCGAGTGCGTCGAGGGCGGCCGCGGGGCCGTCGGCCACACGTACGGCTGCGCTGAGTGCACTGCGGAGCTGTCCCATGATGCACGCCGCGGCCAGGCCGTGGCCGACGACGTCGCCGACCGCGACCCCGAAGCGGCCGCCGGGCAGTTCGGCCAGGTCGTACCAGTCTCCGCACACGTTCAGGGACCCGACTGCGGGCCGATAGCGCACAGCGCCCCGGCGTCGGCCGAGCGGTCCGGGCGCGGGCAGCATCGCGGCCTGCAGGCTCAGGGCGACTTCGCGTTCGCGGGCGTGGGCCCGGCGCAGCCGCTCGTTGACTTCCTGCAGCTCCCGGGCACGGGTGTACAGCTCGGCCTCCAGCACCCTGGTCCGGTCCCCGCCGTCCCGGCCGCCACGGGCGCGGATCAGTTCGGTGACCTCTTCCACCCGGTGCAGCAGCAGCGCCACCCGCCCGTCCGGACCGAGGACCGGGGCGTTGACCGGGCTCCAGTACCGCTCCTCCCACCGGCCGGGCCGGTCGGGGCACTCGACGTCGTACCGCTGCAGCGCCATGGCGTCGCGTTCCCCGGTGGCAGCCACCCGCAGCAGCGACCCCTGAAGGTTGCGCCTGCCGGTCGCGGCGGGATCGTTGGGGTTGTCGGGGAACACATCGAACAGGTAGCGGCCGATCATCTGGTCACGGGTGCGGCCCGACGTCTGCACATACGCCTCGTTGGTGTCGGCGTACACCAGGTCGGTGGTGAGCAGGGCCACCGCGCCCGGCAAGGCCTGGAACACCGCCTCGTAGTCGATCCCGGAGTGCTTCACGACGCCCCTCGCCTCTTTGTGCACCAGCGGCCCGACGACGCCGGCCGCACCGAACACCCCCGAAGGCTCCCGACACGACCGTGGCCGACCGACCACAGCGTGACCCGCCGGACAATCCCAGGCGTTCCATTGCGCCATCAGCGGCATGTCACAGGCCGCCGGTCTGCCGTCCTGGCGGTTCGGGCGCCGGCGTGGTGCAGGAGGCACGAACGGTTCAGGCGGTGCGCTCAGGGGTCGCGCCCGCTGCGGCCGACGGGTGTCGCGTCACCGTGGTCCGGGCGAGGAGCGCCAGGGCCGTACGCGCGGGGGAGTCCGGCGGAGCCGTGGCGACGACGATGCGCGGACCCTCGCCTCCGGGGCTCTGCAGCGTCTGCTGATTGACCGTCAGCGTGCCGACCAGCGGATGATGCATCTCGTAGTCCGCCGCATCGCAGGGCATGATCCGATGGCGGGCCCACAGCCGGGCGAAGGCGGTGCTGCGCATGGTCAGTTCACCGATCAGCGAGGCGAGCCCCGGATCGTCGGGGTACCGGCCTGCCGTCATGCGCAGGCTGCCCACCACCGCTCTCGCCTTGGCCGGCCAGTCCGCGTAGAGCTCGCGGGTGTGCGCGTCGAGGAACACCAGCTTCGTCATGTTCGGGCGCTGCGCCGGGTCGGCAGGACCGGTGGGGTCCAGATGGCAGGCGAACAGCGCGTGGCCCGTCGGGTTCCACCCGAGTACGGAGCCGCGGCGGTCGAGGGCGATGG
The DNA here is from genome assembly GCF_042736635.1 of Streptomyces sp. NPDC060035. Taxonomy (NCBI): domain Bacteria; kingdom Bacillati; phylum Actinomycetota; class Actinomycetes; order Kitasatosporales; family Streptomycetaceae; genus Streptomyces; species Streptomyces sp. NPDC060035. The sequence goes on along the minus strand of NZ_JBHWVO010000010.1, from coordinate 248,381 downwards.
CAGGAGTGTCCCCCACCGCCTCCAGCATCGCCGCCGTGGCCGGTGTCATGCGCTCCGCCCGGGGCTGCGCGGCTGACCGGCTGCGCCGCGGAGTGCGCGCCAGCGCGTGCAGGTGCACCCGCTCGGACTCGTCCAGCCGGAGCGCGGCGGCAATGGCGTCGAGGATCTCCGGCGAGGCGTTGCGGGACTGTCCCTGCTCGAGCCGGGAGTAGTAGGGCGCGCTGATGCCGGCCAGCATCGCGAGCTCCTCCCGGCGCAGTCCGGGGACCCGGCGCCGTTCGCCGTACGTCTTCAGCCCGATGTCCTCCGGGCGCAGTTGGGCCCTGCGTGCCTGGAGGAAGTCGGAAAGCTGCCCGTTTCCGTTCATGCCTTCGAGTATGCGAGCCCGGCTGTACTTCGGCCTCACCCTGCGGAGGTGAGGCTCACGGGGGTGTGGTTCCGCCCCGTGCCGCCCCGTGCAGGGTGGGTGAGCCCTGCATCACCGATGCATCGAGGACATCCGATGACACTCGTGCGTCCAGCTGCCGTTCTTCTTCTCCAGCTCTTCGACGTAGTTGTACGCCGCGTTGCTGCCCTGCTTGCCGGGCGAGATTTTCAGGATCGCCTGGTTCTTCTCGGGGTTGCCGGTCGCGGGCCGGAACACGGATCTCCCGGTCCCCCGCGCGCGTCAACGCTCCGGGTACGGCTCCCCGCAGGCACTGCAGAACCTGGGATTCCGGTCCGCCGACAGCCGCCCGCACTCCGGGCAGACCAGGTCCAGCATGCACGGGCCCTCGCCGCCCTCGTCCACCGCGGGCGCCTTGACGGCGGGCTTGATCGTCAGCCCCGGGCGGCGGCGGTGCACCGTCAGATACGTCAGCCCCTCCGGCCCCGCCTCCAGGGCGCGGCGGGAGGTGCGGGGCAGCCACGTGACCGTGGTCGGGGCGAGGTCCAGGGTGTCGCCGCCCGTACGCAGGCTGCCGCGGCCCGCGAGGACGACCAGGAGCACGTCCAGGACGTCCTCCTGGTGCTCGCCCACTCCGGCGTTCGGCGGCAGGCGTACGAAGTTGGCGTCCAGCTCCCGCCCCTGCTCGGCGAGATGCCACAGGGCGCCACGTTCGCCGGGGGCGGCGGAGGCGAGGAGGTCCTCCAGTACGGCAAGCACCCGAGGGGTCGCGTTCACGCCGCGGCCTCCTCGTCGTACTGCTCGCGGGCTTCGTGGACCTGGTCGAAATGGGTCTCCGCCCAGGTCTTCACCGCGGACAGCAGTTCGCTCAGGCTGTGCCCGAGCTCCGTCAGCTCGTAGTCGACGCGGACGGGCACGGACGGCGTCACGGTGCGTGTGACGAGGCCGTCGCGCTCCAGTGAACGCAGCGACTGGGTCAGCATCTTCTGGCTCACGCCGGCGATCCTGCGGCCGAGGTCGCTGTAGCGCATCGGGCCCTGGCGCAGGGCGCTGACGATGAGGCTGACCCACTTGTCGCTGAGCCGCCCGAGCAGCTGGTTGGTCGGGCACTCCCTGAGGAAGGCGTCGTACGCGGATCGGGCTTCCTCGCGGCGCTGGGCCGCGGTGCGTGTCGCCATGCCTGCTGCCTCCGGTCCTACCTGTGGGTGGCCTACGCACCCCGGAGTACGTACTTACCAAAAGAGAGTAACTCTTCCTAGGTTTGTGGGGCGGGAGAAACCCGCACCGTTCGCGGGGAATTCAGGGAGAGATCGATATGCGTGCTGTTGTGGTCAAGACGTTCGGCGGACCCGAGGTGGTGGAGGTCGTGGAGACCGCCCTGCCGGAGCCGGGTCCGGGCCAGGTGCGGATCAAGGTGGTGGCGGCGGCTCTCAACCCGGTGGACGCGGCGTACGGCGCGGGTGTCCTCGTCCCCCTGCCCGAGAGCGGTCTGCTGGGGCTCGGCTGGGATGTGGCGGGGACCGTCGACGCGGTGGGCGCGGGGGTGCCGTTCGCCGCCGGGACCGAGGTGGTGGCGCTGGCGTACGGGCCGGCGCCGGTCAAGGCCCAGGCCGCGTACGTGGTGGTGGACAGCTCGGCGGTCGCGCCCGCCCCGGCCTCGGTGGACGCGGCCCATGCGGCGACCGTGCCGCTGAACACCCTGACCGCCGCGCAGGCACTGGACCTGCTGGACCTGGCCCCCGGGTCCACGCTGCTGGTCACGGGCGCGGCGGGTGCGGTCGGCGGTTACGCGGTGCAGCTCGCCCACCGGGCCGGGATCACGGTCGCCGGGGTGGCCGGAACGGCCGACGAGGAGCTCGTACGGTCCTTCGGCGCCGACCGGTTCGTGGAACGCGGTGCGACGGCAGGCCCGTTCGACGCGGTGCTGGACGCGGCCGTGCTGGGCGCCGACGCACTGGCGCATGTGCGCGACGGCGGGGACTACGTGGGCGTCATCCCGCACGCGGGCCCTGCGGGTGTGCGGGGCATCCGGGTCCAGGTCGTGGAGGTGGCGGCCGATGGCACCAGGCTCGCCGAACTGGTGAAGCTGGTCGACGAGGGCGTCCTGACACCCCGGGTGGCACGTACCTACCCACTGGAGCGGGCGACCGACGCGTACAGCCGCCTCGCGGAGGGCGGCGTACGGGGGCGGCTCGTCCTGGTGCCCTGAAAGCGGCTGGTGGGAAGGGGCCGGGCGGACGGCACGCCTCCGCAAGTGGAGGCGTGCCCCCTCCCCGCCGAAACCGTCGAACGGGGCCGACGACCGCTGTACTCTCGGCCGAATGATTCAGCCCACGCCCTCGACATCATGGGGTTCGGACGCCGAGTGTGTGGCGCTCACCCGGACCCTGCGCCGCCGCGGCACCGTGGTCCTGTCGGTGTTCGCCGTGGTCTGGGCCTTCGCCGGCGCGTCCGGACTGGCGTCGCCGGCTGCCGCCCTGGCCGTCGAGAGCGCCGCCGTGCCGCTCGCAGCCGCGGCGATCGCCCTCGCCTACCGCAAGGGGGCCGCGCCCTCGCCCCGCTCGGTGAACCTGCCGGACAACTGGGCGCGTTCGGTCGGCATCGTCAACGTCGTCGAGCTCGCGGCAGTCTTCGCAGTCGTAGCGGCGTGCAACGCCTCGGGCCACCCCGCGTTCATCCCGCCTGCCGTCGCACTGGTGGTGGGCCTGCACTTCTTCCCGCTCGCCCGCCTCTACGACCAGGGGCAGTACAAGGTGACGGCAGGCGTGCTCAGCGCAGTAGCGGTCTTCGGGCTCGCGCTCGTCGCGGCCGGCTTGTCCGACGGGAGCGTGCGGGCCGTGGTGGGACTGGCCGCCGCGGCGACCCTTTGGGCGTCCGCGTACCACGTGGCCGTCAAGGGCTGACTACGCTGATCCCCTTTGCACGCTGCCGCCGTCGAGCCGAGGGGACGCGACCGTGAACCGCGAGCCGGACGACACGTACCCGCCGACCGAGCCGTACGACCAGGGCATGCTCGACGTCGGCGCCGGCAACCTCGTGTACTGGGAGGTCTGCGGCAACCCGTCCGGCAAGCCCGCCCTCGTCGTCCACGGCGGTCCGGGCTCGGGGTGCGGCCCCCGGGCCCGCCAGTACTTCGACCCGGACCTGTACCGGGTCGTCCTCTTCGACCAGCGCAACTGCGGCCGCTCCACCCCGCACGCGAGCGACCCGGCCGCCGACATGCGGCACAACACGACACCCCACCTGATCGCCGACATGGAGCGTCTGCGCGCCCACCTCGGCATCGAGAAGTGGCTGCTGTACGGGGGTTCCTGGGGCTCCACGCTGATCCTGGCGTATGCCGGACAGCACCCGGAGCGGGTCTCGGAAATCGTGATCCCGGCGGTGACGACGACCCGGCGCAGCGAGATCGACTGGCTGTACCGGGGCGCCGGCCAGATCTTCCCCGAAGCCTGGGACCTGTTCCGGGCAGGCGTCCCGGAGGCGGAGGGGCCGGGCGGCCTCGTCGCCGCGTACGCCCGCCGGATGGAGAGCCCCGACCCGGACGTACGGGCGAAGGCGACGGCCGACTGGTGCGCCTGGGAGGACGCGGTGGTGTCCCAGGAGGCGTACACCGGCCCGTCCCCGTACAGCGGCCGGCCGGACCGTGCCCAGCAGGCCTTCGTCCGGATCTGTTCGCACTACTTCTCGCACGGCGCCTGGCTGGAGGAGGGCCGGCTGATCCGGGACGCGGGACGGCTTGCCGGGATCCCCGGCGTGCTGGTGCACGGCCGCTTCGACCTGGGCGGTCCGCTGATCACCGCCTGGGAGCTGGCGAAGGCGTGGCCGGACGCGGAGCTGACGGTGATCGACGGCGCGGGACATCTGGGCGGCCCCGCGACCAGGCGGGCGGCACTGGACGCGCTCGACAGGTTCGCGACACGGAGCTGAGATCCCCCCTTGCTTCGAGCGCGCTCGAAGGCGTTGGGTGGGGATTCATGAAGTACACGCAGCTCGGTCGCACCGGACTCAAAGTCAGCCGCCTGGTTCTCGGGACGATGAACTTCGGCCCCCAGACCAACGAGAGCGACAGCCACGCGCTCATGGACGCCGCCCTGGACGCGGGCGTCAACTTCTTCGACACCGCCAACGTCTACGGATGGGGCGAGAACAAGGGCCGCACCGAGGAGATCCTCGGCACCTGGTTCGCGCAGGGCGGCGAACGTCGCGACAAGGTCGTCCTCGCCACCAAGGTCTACGGCAACATGGCCGCCGAAGGCGCCCCGTGGCCCAACTACGACAAGCTGTCCGCCGTCAACATCCGGCGGGGTGTCGAAGCCAGCCTCAAGCGCCTCCAGACGGACCACATCGACCTGTACCAGTTCCACCACGTCGACCGGGACACCCCGATCGACGAGATCTGGCAGGCCGTCGACGTACTGATCCAGCAGGGCAAGATCCTCTACGCGGGCTCGTCCAACTTCTCGGGTTACAAGATCGCCCAGGCCAACGAGAGGGCCCGGCAGCGGGGCAGCTACGGCCTGGTCAGCGAGCAGTGCATCTACAACCTGATGGAGCGCGGCGCCGAGATGGAGGTCATCCCGGCCTCCCAGGAGTACGGCCTCGGGGTCATCCCGTGGTCGCCGCTGCACGGCGGGCTGCTCGGCGGCGCGATCCGCAAGGAGCGCGAGGGCGGCGGCGCCCGGTCCACCTCGGGCCGGTCCGCCGAGGCGCTCGCCGATCCGAAGGTGCGGGCACAGGTCCAGGCGTACGAGGATCTGCTGGAGAAGCACGGCCTGGAGCCCGGAGAGGCCGGCCTGGCCTGGCTGCTGACCCGGCCCGGCATCACCGGTCCGATCTCCGGTCCGCGTACACGGGAGCAGCTCGACTCCGCCCTGCGGGCGGTGGAGCTGGAGCTGTCGGACGAGGTGCTGACCGCGCTGGACGAGATCTTCCCCGGCCCGGGCCCGTCGCCGGAGAACTTCGCCTGGTAGGCGCAGCTCCTGTACGGCCGTCCTCGCCGGGCTCAGCCTCCGAGGGCGGCCGCCGCTGCGACAACGACGAACATCAGTACGAGCACGGCCGCCATGATGCGGTTTCTGGTCTTCGGGTCCACCCGACGAGCGTAACCGGCCCGCTCACCGCCCCAGCGGCCAGGCCTGCACCACCTCGTACCGGGGCTGCTCCCCCACCACCCCGTCCACGGGCAGATTGCTGCGTACGAGACTGAGCTCACCGGCCTCCCAGTGCATGCCCTCGAAGCCGTTGAGCGCCGCGGTGAACGGGGTCAGATCGGCCTGGACGCGACTGCGGGCGAGGGTGAGGTGCGGGGTGTAGCGGCGGTGCTCCTCCATCGGCACCCCGGCCCGGCGGGCGGCGGCGTCGGCCCGCTCGGCCAGCAGCCGCAACGTGTCGAGCCCGCCCGCGGCCCCCGCCCACAGCGCCCGCCCGTCGAACCTGCCACCGCCGTGGATGCGCAGCGGGAACGGCTCCGTACGGTGCGCGGCCCGCCCCAGCCGGCTGTAGAGGTCCGGCAGCAGCTTCTCCTCCACGTCGGCGAGGAAGGCGAGGGTGTAGTGCCAGCCCGCCACAGCCGTCCAGCGCAGATTCGCTGCGCCGGGCAGGGCGTGCAGAGCGGCGACCGCGGTGGTCAGCTCCCGCACGGCGGGCGCGGGCGGCAGGATGGCGGCGAAGAGTCTCTGGCTGCTCATGCGGCGAGTGTCCCAGCGTCCCGACGTGTCCTGGGTACCGGGCCTGTCGTCGGACTGCACGGCTGCCCGCACCCGTGCGGCACGATGACCGTCGTGGACACCGGCAGGATCGAGATGGCCGAACCGAGCGACGAGCGGACGACGTGCTCGCGCTGGCGGAGGACGCGCCGAAGGACAAGTGCCATCGCTTCCGGGACCCCCGGGACGGCGAGTACGGGATCGAGCCGACCGCCGTCCTCGGCACCAGCATCGACCTGACGGGCACGCGGGTCGGCATCGCCCTCGCCACCGGGGGCTTCGGCCGCGACTGACACGCCGCCCGTACGCAAGGCGGCCCCGACCGGTGTACCGGTCGGGGCCGCATCACATCACACGGCGGCCCTCAGGCCGCCGTCGCCAGCTGCTCGCGCGGGACGAACCGCACATGCGGGTGACCCGGGCGCAGGTCGACCTTCAGGCGCAGACCGCCGACGCGGGCCAGCATGATGCCGACGCCGATCGCGGCAGTCATCGAGAGTGCCCCGCCGGCCGCCATGCCGGTCCTGACCCCGTGGGCGTCGCTGATCCAGCCGACGATCGGGGCGCCCACCGGCGTACCACCGGCGAAGACCATCATGTAGAGGCTCATCACCCGGCCCCGCATCTCCGGGTCGGCAGCCATCTGGACGCTGGTGTTCGCGATGATGTTGGTCGTCAGGCCGATCATTCCGATCGGGACCAGCAGCAGGGCGAACAGCCAGACGGACGGCGAGAGCGATGCCGTAATCTCCAGAAGGCCGAACGCCGTGCCCGCGGCCACCAGCATCCGCAGCCTCGAGGAGCGGCGGCGGGCGGCGAGCAGGGCTCCGGCCAGGGAGCCGGCCGCCATGAGGATGTTGAAGAACGAGTACATCCCGGCGCCGCCGTGGAAGATCTCGTCCGCGAAGGCGGTCAGGAAGATCGGGAAGTTGAAGCCGAACGTCCCGACGAAGCCGACCAGGACGATGGGCCAGATCAGGTCGGGGCGGCCCGACACGTAGCGCAGGCCTTCCCGCAGCTGGCCCTTGGCGCGCTTCACGGTCACCGACGCGTGCATCTCGCTCGTACGCATCATCAGCAGGCCGACGAGCGGGGCGAGGAACGACAGGCCGTTGAACATGAAGGCCCAGCCGCTGCCGACCGTGGTGATCAGGACACCGGCGACAGCGGGGCCGATCAGCCGGGCGGACTGGAAGTTCGCCGAGTTCAGACTGACCGCGTTGCGCAGCTGCGCCGGGCCGACCATCTCGGAGACGAACGACTGGCGCGCCGGGTTGTCGACGACGGTCACCATGCCGAGCAGGAACGCGATCAGATAGACATGCCAGACCTCGACGACGCCGGAGAGGGTCAGCACGGCGAGTGCGATACCGCACAGGCCGAGCGCGGCCTGGCTGATGAGCAGCAGGCGCCGCTTCGGGAGCCGGTCGGCGATGACGCCGCCGTACAGGCCGAAGAGCAGCATCGGGAGGAACTGGAGCGCCGTGGTGATACCGACGGCGGCTGCGGACCCGGTGAGGCTCAGGACGAGCCAGTCCTGCGTGATGCGGGACATCCAGGTACCGGTGTTGGAGATCACGGCGCCCGTGGCGAACAGGCGGTAGTTACGGATCTTCAGCGACGAGAAGGTCCCGCCGGTCTTGCTCTCGTGGGTGGAAGTCGGTGCGGGGGCGGAGTCTGCTCCGGATCCCGTACTCAAAAGGGTTCGCCTCCTCGGGCGTATACGACGTACGGACTGACGAGGACGTGACGGCGGGCGCTGCAGGCTGCGGACTGCCGGCCTGCGCGCCCGAGCGGGGTCAGAGGTGGGCGAGCTTCTCCAGCACGGGCGCGGCGGCCCGCAGCTTCTCCCACTCGTCCTCGTCCAGGCCCTCGGCGAGTCCGGCCAGCCAGGCGTTCCGCTTGGAGCGGCTCTCCGCGAGCATGGCTTCCGCCTGCTCGGTCCGGCTGACCATCTTCTGCCGACGGTCATCTGGGTGCGGTTCCAGTCTGACGAGTCCCTTCGCTTCCAGCAGGGCGACGATGCGGGTCATCGACGGCGGCTGCACGTGCTCCTTGCGGGCCAGCTCACCGGGGGTGGCTGAACCGCAACGGGCAAGAGTGCCGAGCACCGACATCTCGGTGGGGCTCAGCGACTCGTCGACACGCTGGTGCTTCAGGCGTCGGCCCAGCAGCATCACGGCGGAGCGGAGGGAGCTCACGGCGGCGGCACTGTCGCCGTCGTGGATCAGGTCAGGCATGTTTATTAGCCTAACTCATTAGCTACACTAAAGACCACTCGGTGGTACACGCGCGAGCAATTGATCACCCAAACGAGTGAGTATGAGGCGGAAAGAGCCTCGAAAAGGCCACACGTGCCGCGACCCTGCTTTGCATGGGATCGACAGTGCTCAGCCTGCGCATAGACAGTGAGCTGCTCGACCGGCTCCGCCAGCACGCCGCCAGACGCGGAATGAGCGTCCAGGACTACGTGGTCCAGACGCTCATCCGCAACGATTTCGACGAGCGCTTCAACGCGGCCGTCGACGAGACGCAAAAGTTCTACGGGGCGGACCTCCGTCACGCGGGCCCGGCCGACCGGGTCACATGACGCAGATCCGCCCCGTAGGGGTGGACGCTCCCGGAAGGGACTACGTGAGGCCGAGCGCCGGCATCGCGTAGTAGAAGACGAAGACCGCCGACACCACGTACATGGCCACCGGGACCTCGCGGCCGCGGCCCGCCACCAGGCGCAGCACGGAGAAGGCGATGAAGCCGATTCCGATGCCGTTGGTGATCGAGTAGGTGAGCGGCATCATCAGCATCGCGAGGAACGCCGGGATCGCGAGCGTGTAGTCGCTCCAGTCGATATCCCGTACCGAGCCCGCGAGGATCAGGAACCCGACCGCGACCAGTGCCGGGGTGGCGGCCTGCGAGGGAACCATCGTCGCCAGGGGCGTGAGGAACAGCGCCACCGTGAAGAGCAGACCGCTCACGACGCTCGCGAGTCCGGTGCGGGCACCTTCACCGACGCCCGCCGTGGACTCCACGAAGCAGGTCGATGCGGAGGAGGAGCTCACGCCGCCCGCGGCGACGGCGACGCCGTCGATGAACAGAACCTTGTTGATGCCCGGGAAGTGGCCGTCCTTGTCCATCAGCTTCGCCTCGTCGCCGACACCGAGGATGGTGCCCATCGCGTCGAAGAAGCAGGACAGCAGCACGGTGAAGACGAAGAGGATGCCGGTCAGGAAACCGACCTTCCCGAAGCCGCCGAACAGGCTGACCTCGCCGATCAGCCCGAAGTCCGGGGAGGCCACCGGATTGCCCGGCCACTCCGGGACGGTCAGCCCCCAGGCACCGGCCGGCAGGCCGGCCACGGCGTCGATGAACAGCGCGACGAGGGTCATGGCGACGATGGAGATCAGGATCGCGCCCGGCACCTTGCGGACGATCAGCGCGAGGGTCAGCAGCGTGCCGAGGACGAAGACCAGGACCGGCCAGCCGTTGAGGTGACCGTCGTTGCCGAGCTGGAGCGGCACGGTGGTGTGCGCGGCGTCCGGGATGCGGGAGACGAAGCCCGAGTCGACCAGGCCGATCAGCAGGATGAAGAGGCCGATACCGATCGCGATGCCCTTGCGGAGCGACTTCGGTACGGCGTTCATCACGCGTTCGCGCAGGCCGGTCGCGACGAGCAGCATCACGACGATGCCCGCGAGGACGACCATGCCCATCGCGTCCGCCCAGCTCATCCGGGGGGCGAGCTGGAGGGCGACGACGGTGTTGACGCCGAGACCCGCTGCGAGCGCGATCGGCACATTGCCGATGACGCCCATCAGGAGCGTCGAGAACGCGGCCGTGAGCACGGTGGCGGTAACGAGCTGGCCGCCGTCGAGCTGGTGCCCGTACATGTCCTTCGCGCTGCCGAGGATGATCGGGTTGAGCACGATGATGTAGGCCATCGCGAAGAACGTGGCGAATCCGCCTCGAATCTCGCGCGCGACCGACGACCCCCGCTCGGAGATCTTGAAGTAGCGGTCCAGGCCGCCGTGCGGCTGCTGCGGAGCCGGAGGCTGCTCGGGGTCGACCTGAGCGGTGGCCGAGGGGGACATGTGTGACCTTCAGTCGTGCATCGAGGGATGGAACAAGGGACGAAAGTAGTCAGTTTTTGGATGTTCATACGAATAAATCAGGACACCCGTAACCAAATTCAGTATGAATACATAAATCGAAAATCGCTATCTCCGCGCGTAGACCCATGGGCCGACTGCCCTGTTGACTGATCCGCCGCCTGCCCCGCGGACCGGCATCCGGCGGGGCCTAGACTGTGGCCATGGCGAAGTGGACACCGAAGCACGAGGCACCCGAACCCCTGGAGGGGCCCGTCGTCGCCACCGTCACCGGCGGCACGATCCTCTGGTTCGTCCTCTTCCTCGTCCAGCTCCCCTTCTACGGATGGTTCGACGACCGCGGAAGCACCTGGTGGGTGTGGACCTGCCTCGCCGGAGCCGGTCTCGGGCTCATCGGCATCTGGTACGTACGGGGACGGGACGCCGCGATCAAGCGGGCCGCGGCGGAGGCGTCCTCGCCGGCCGCCCAGGACGCCCCCGACGGCGGCGTCCAGCACTGACGTACAACCGGGGGACCATCCGTCTCGTCCCCCGGTCGGATCTTCGCGCTTCCGGCGGGTGAATTGCGCCTTCCGCCCGTACGGTCGGAACCATGACTCAGCGGGCACTCGACCCCTCCGGGGAGCAGCCGGAACCCGACCTCGTACAACGTCCGCGCCCCGGCGGACTGAGCACCGCAGAGGTGGCCGAGCGGGTCGCGCGCGGCGAGGTCAACGACGTGCCCGTGCGCTCGTCCCGCTCCGTGACCGAAATCGTCCGGGCCAACGTCCTCACCCGGTTCAACCTGATCATCGGTGTGCTCTGGGTGATCATGCTGTTCGTCGCGCCGATCCAGGACAGCCTCTTCGGTTTCGTGATCATCGCCAACACCGGTATCGGGATCATCCAGGAGTGGCGCGCCAAGAAGACCCTGGACAGCCTCGCGGTCATCGGCGAGGCAAAACCCACGGTGCGGCGGGACGGGGTCGCCGCCGAGGTCTCCGTCTCCGAGATCGTCCTCGGCGACCTGGTCGAGCTGGGTCCCGGGGACAAGGCCGTGGTGGACGGCGTGATCGCCGAGGCCGACAGCCTGGAGATCGACGAGTCGCTCCTGACCGGCGAGGCCGACCCCGTCGTCAAACGCCCCGGCGACCCGGTGATGTCCGGCAGCTTCGTCGTCGCGGGCGGCGGGGCCTTCACCGCCACCAAGGTCGGCCGCGAGGCCTATGCCGCGCAGCTCGCCGAGGAGGCGTCCCGCTTCACCCTCGTCCAGTCCGAGCTCCGCAGCGGCATCAGCACCATCCTCAAGTACGTGACCTGGATGATGGTGCCGACCGCGATCGGGCTGATCATCAGCCAGCTCGTCGTCAAGGACAACAACTTCAAGGACTCGGTCGCCCGGACCGTCGGCGGCATCGTCCCCATGATCCCCGAGGGCCTGGTCCTGCTCACCTCGGTCGCCTTCGCCATCGGCGTCATCCGGCTCGGCCGCAAGCAGTGCCTCGTGCAGGAGCTCCCCGCCATCGAGGGTCTGGCCCGCGTCGACATCGTCTGCCTCGACAAGACCGGCACCCTCACCGAGGGCGGTATGGATGTCACCGGGGTACGGCCGCTGAACGGCTCCGACGAGGGGTACGTCCACCGCGTCCTGGGCGCCCTCGGCGCCTCCGATCCACGGCCCAACGCCAGCCTCCAGGCCATCATCGACGCCTACCCGGACGGCGAGGGCTGGGAGGTGACCCAGGCGATGCCGTTCTCCTCGGCCCGCAAGTACAGCGGCGCCGCCTTCGCCGAAGGCAACGGGGACGCCTCCGCCTGGCTCCTCGGCGCCCCCGATGTACTGCTCGCCGCCGACGACCCCGCTCTCACCGAAACCGGGCACCTCAACGAACAGGGCCTGCGGGTTCTGCTCCTGGCCCGGGTGCCCGGCGGGCTGGACGCACCGGACGCGGCCGCCGGCGCCCTGCCCACCGCGCTGGTCGTCCTGGAGCAGCGGCTGCGGCCGGACGCCGGGGAGACCCTGGCCTACTTCGCCGACCAGAACGTCGCGGCGAAGGTCATCTCCGGCGACAACGCCGTATCCGTCGGCGCGGTCGCGAAGAAGCTGGGCCTTCCGGGCGCCGAGCACACCCTGGACGCCCGCCGGCTGCCCGCCGAACGCGACGAGATGGCCACCGCCATCGAGCGGAACGCGGTCTTCGGCCGGGTCACCCCGCAGCAGAAGCGGGACATGGTCGCGGCCCTCCAGTCGCGCGGCCACACCGTCGCGATGACGGGCGACGGGGTCAATGACGTCCTCGCGCTTAAGGACGCCGACATCGGCGTCTCCATGGGCTCGGGCTCGGAGGCGACCCGCGCCGTGGCCCAGATCGTGCTGCTCGACAACAGCTTCGCCACTCTGCCGTCGGTCGTGGCCGAGGGCCGCCGGGTCATCGGCAACATCACCCGGGTCGCCACGCTGTTCCTGACGAAGACCGTCTACTCGGTGCTGCTGGCGATCCTGGTGGTCTGCTTCCAGGTGGAGTACCCGTTCCTGCCGCGCCACCTCACGCTGCTGTCCACGCTGACGATCGGCGTGCCCGCGTTCTTCCTGGCGCTCGCACCGAACAAGGAGCGGGCCCGGCCCAACTTCGTACGCCGTGTCATGCGGTACGCGATTCCGTCCGGGACCATCGCCGCGGCGGCCACCTTCGCCACGTACCTGGTGGCCCGGCACGCCTACACCGGCGAGGACGCGCTGAGCGCCGAGACGAGCGCGGCGACGCTCACCCTGTTCCTGGTCTCGATGTGGGTCCTGGTGATCATCGCCCGCCCCTACACCTGGTGGCGGGTCGCCCTGGTCGCGACGATGGGGCTGTGCTTCCTCGTCGTGCTCGCGGTGCCCTGGCTCCAGGACTTCTTCGCGCTGAAGCTGGTGGGGGCGTCGATGCCGTGGACGGCGGTCGGGATCGCGGTGGTGGCGGCGGCCGCCCTGGAGTTCTCCTGGAGGCTGGTGAGCCGCCGCTTCCCCGCGTAGCCCCGCCCGGTCAGTCGAACCAGCGGTCCCGGGCCAGCTCCTCCGTGCGGGACGGGTCCTCGAGCAGCGCGGCCACCTCGAAGCGGCGCGGCCACTGCCCGGCCGCCCAGGCGAGACCGGCCGCCACGCCCTCCAGCGTGGAGGCGTGGACCACCCCGTCCGGGGTCCGGCGCCAGTCCAGCTCGACGCCGCCCGCGCGCAGTTCACCGTGCTCGATGTACGTGTCCGGGGTTCCGGCACCGAGCAGGATCCGCACCGACTCGGGCACCTCGTGCTCTTCGCCCTCGCTCGTCACCCCGGCCTCGATGCTCTCGCCGAGCCGCCGCACCTGGAGCAGCTCCGCCAGCTCGGCCGCGCGGGCCGGAGCCACCGGCAGCAGCGGGAGCCCCGCGGTCAGCGGCAATACGTCGGGCGCGTCGGCGATCACGGCGTCCGCCGCGTCGACCACCCGTACCTCGTCGTCGACGACGGCCCTCAACTCGTCGGGCAGTGTGACCTGTTCGGGGTCCAGCTCGGCGAGGGCCGTGTAGAGCGAGTGCAGCTGTACGGGGCCGACGGGACGCTCCTCGTCCGCGAGCCGGCCCAGCAGCTCGGCCGCACCGCCCGGCTCGTCCAGGAGCGCGGCCACCGAAGTCCGTACGCCCAGCGCGCGCAGCACCTGCGCGTCGTCGAAGCCCGTCGCGTCGGCGGAGTCGTACAGGCCCGCGAGGCGCGGATCCCCGCCCGCCGCGCGCAGGCCCGCCGGACGGCGGCCGTCGAGCACGGGGTGATCGCGCAGCCACCAGGCGGTGTAGGGGCGCACGGACTGGGTCGTACCGTCCGGGAGCAGGATGCGTACCGGCTGGGTCAGCGCGTCGCGCAGCGGCGGGCGGGCGAGCATCGCGAGCGCCTGCGGCCAGGCGTCGTCGTCGACGAGGTCCAGGTCACGTACGGCGACGAGTTCGGTGGCGACGGGCGGCACCGGGGTGTCGGGCAGCTGGTCCAGGACGTCCTCGCACCACACGTCGACGGCGTCGAGCAGCCCGGCGTCGTCCGGTTCGGCGAAGTCGCTGTCACGGGGCTCGAGTTCGTCGGGATCCAGGACGACGTCGGCGGCCCGTACGAGCGCGAAGGTGGCCAGCACCCCGCAGGCGGTGAGGGGCTGTTCGCCCCAGCGTTCGGCCAGTTCCCCGTCGCACAGGGCGAGTTCACCCTCGCGCATGATCTGGGCGAACGGGCTGCCGGGCAGCACGAGTTCACCGGCGGGCGCGGGTTCGCCGTCCTCGTCGGGCAGGGCGAGGGCACCCAGCCAGGGCTCGTCGCCGGGTTCGAGGTCCGCGTCGCGTACGAGTGTCAGGACGGTCTCGGCGAGCTCGTCGCCGTCCAGGGCGTCCTCGTCCCAGATCTCGCCCGCGTCCAGCGAGCCGGCTACGGCGGCCCGGACCTGGGGGGTCGTCAGGACGGCTCGGGGGGTGGCGGGCAGGGCGCCCAGCTTCTCCAGGAGCGGATGAGCGGCGTCCGGGTGGGCGACCTTCAGCCCGAGCCGGGCCAGCCTGGCGAGGACCGGGGCGGTCAGCGCGTCGGGGAGCGGAAGGAGGACCTGGCGGGGGCCGATGGTCGTGCGGGGCGCGTCATCGGTCGAGCCCTCCCCGGCGAGCGGCACCGGAAGGCCGGAGAGACGGTCGGGGTCGACCCCGGCCAGGCTGTCGTACAGCCGCCGCCACCAGTCCGGGGCGCGCTCCAGACCGGCCAGGCGGTCGATGGCCTCGGTCAGCGGGACGCGGGCGACGCCGAGCGTACGGAGCTCGACGCGGCGCTCGAGCCCGGCGGGCAGCAGGCAGGGCAGCACCTCGGCGAGGACCCGTACGGTCTCGGCGCCCACCCCTTCGACGACCTCGGCCTCGATGGGCCGCAGCGCGGTGGTCGCCTTGCCGGTCGCATCGGTGTCGGGGGTCTCCCAGTCCTCCCACCGGTCGAACTCGGCGGCCGGATCCCTGGGGGCGGCGGGCTCCAGGAACGCGATCCGGGGCAGCCGTTCCAGGATCGCGGCCCGCAGCGCACCGTCCAGCTGTCCCTTGCCGAGCGGGCCCGGCACGAGCGCGATCGTGGCGACGGACACGGGCTCCCACGCGGCGAGCAGCTCCGCGTACGCATCGGCCGCGCGCTGCACCAGGAAGTCGGTCAGCGGACCCGGCGCGGGGTGCCTGCGGGTGGTGTCGAGCGGCAACGAGGCGATGAGCAGCGCGGGTACACCGAGGGGCTCGTCGGTGGGCGTCGGCGCGTGCACGACGGGGGCGGTACGGGGGTTCTCGGGCGCCCCGTCCTCACCGACGGGCACGGCCCAGGTGACCGACCAGTGCGGGCGCAGCCGCTCCTCGACGGGGCGGTCGGCGAGCAGGGCGGGCTCGACCGGGCCGTGGTGGGCGACGGTGCGCCAGCGATGGGTGCCCTGCGTGGAGTCGTCGATGTGGGTGTACGGGCCGTGCTGCGAGCGGCGCAACGTCCGTACGCCGTCCGGGACTTCGATGACGATCTCGTCGAGGCCGGGGAGGGTGAGCAGCAGCGCGTCGTCCACGCCGGTGAGCAGCCGCGCGACGAGGTCCTCGGCCACGCCGTCGCGCAGCGGCAGGACGACGACGGTGTCGTACCCGTCGGGTGCGGTGCCCTCTGCGGGCAGCGGGAGCCTGAGCAGCGGTACGTGGCCGTCGCGGCGGCGCAGCTCGTCACCGAGGCCGGGGCTGCCCACGGCGGCCTGCCGGGCGAGGTCGCGGGCCTCGGCGAGGGACCAGCGGACGCCGCCGTAGCGGCCGATGACGGCGGGCTCGTCGCTGACGGCGAGCACGGCCGCGAACCCCACTCCGAACCGCCCGACGGACGACTCGTGGCCCTCGCGCTTGGCGGAGGCCCGCAGCGTGCTCAGGGACTCGACGCCGGTCGCGTCCAGCGGCGCGCCGGTGTTGGCGGCGGCCAGGACGGCAGGGGTGTCGCCGGCCTCGTGCAGCGTGAGACGGAGCCGGCCCGGGACGCCTGCGCGGCCGGCGGCGTCGGCCGCGTTCTGGGCCAGTTCGATGACGAGGCGGTCGCGGTAGCCGCCGAGGACGAGGTCCTCCTCGGCGTTGGCGTCCTCACGGAAGCGGGCTGGACCAGCGCCCCAGGCGTCGAGCACGCCGCGCCGCAGCCGTGCCGTCCCGAACGGATCGGCCCCCTCGGTCGCATTCATGCTCACGCTCGTAACTCCGCTCTTCCGGTGACCCGTGACGCCCAGTGTGCGCCCGAAGGTACCGCGCGCGGAGCCGCCTCCATGGGCAGGGCGGTCGTCCTCAAGCGCCGGACGGGCCGGGTTTGCTCACCTGGGCGCACCAGCTGCTCGGCCCCGCCCCGGCGCAAACGTTCCGTCCTCGAACGCCGGGCGGGCCGAAATTGCCGCCCCGGACGTCACTTTTGAGCCGGAGAGCCTCATGGCCCGGAGCCGGGCAGCCACATCGAGCCCGTCCGGCGATCGAGGACGAAGCCGACCCGGGTGAGCCCGGACCGTGCGGGGTCCGGGCACCGCGGCGGCCGGGAGCGTCAGGAGTGGCCCAGATCCTCCGTGGACCCGTCCGCCTGGGCCGGCACCGAGCCGGAGTCGTCCGCCGGACGCAACGGGTAGTCGTCCACCTGCAACGTGTCCAGCGCATGCGGCGTCGGCTTCGGCGGCTTCGGCATCACCGCGGCCTCGGAGTGGCCGCCGCAGCCGTACGACAGCGAGACCACCCGGCCGTCCGCCGGAGCGAACTCGTTGGCGCACACCCCGAAGGCCTGCCTCAGCGAGCCCGCCATCGGAACCAGGAACGCGCACGTGACACAGGACGCCGGCGCGGCCTGCGCCATCGGTGTCTTCGCTCCGAACTCCTCGTCCCACCGGTCGGCCGCCATCCGCAGCCCGTACCGGGACAGCACCCGCGCCCGCCGCGTGCCGAGCTCCTCCGCGACCGAGGCGATCGAGCCGCGGCTCGTCCCCTCGGGACGCGTCGTCAGCTCCGCGTCCTCCGCTTCGACGAGGGCCGCCAGCTCCTGGGACACCTCGGAGACCAAGGAGTTCGGCAGGGGCTCGTCCTCGCCGGTGTAACCCGGCTCCAGGCGCGGGTCCTCCGCCTCGGTGGGCAGCAGGTCGCCGGGGCCCATGTCCCCCGGGCGCAGCCGCTCGCTCCACGGCACCCACTCGGGGGCGAGGAGCGCGTCGGAACCGGGCAGCAGCACCGTTTCGTCAAGGGTGACGTTCTTCGCCCTGGAGGCCCTGGCAACCGTCACCGCCCAGCGCCAGCCCCGGTAGCCGGGTTCCTTGCACTCGAAGTAGTGCGTGACGACCCGGTCCCCCTCGGAGACCAGGGCCACGTGTTCACCGACCACTCCGGGCGCAGCGGCCTCCTCGGCCGCCGTGCGCGCGAGGTCTACCGCCTCGGCGCACAGACGGTCGGGGGCGGGGGTACGGGCCGTACGGCTTCGCGTCGTCGCAGCACTCACAGGTCTCGCTTCTCTCCATACGCCGTCTCACGAGCGCGCCAGCAGCTCCATCGATGTCCGATTTCGGCCATGACAGTTGTGGGCGGAGCGGACCTGGGGGCCGCGTCGACGTCCACACCCGTTGTGCCTGCCTCGGGCGCGCCTTCTGCCACCCATTCTGCGGGATCGCGGAGAGGCGCGCGGCCAAGAACAACCGCCGGTGGCGCGTTACGCACGCTACCCTCTCCGCCGCCCCGAGCCCACCTGCCCACCCCAAACAGCACAGGATCCACAGCTGAGCAGGGCCCCAGAGGGATAAATCCCGTGCGATTCCGGCACGGATCCACCGCGACTCCCAGCCAAAATTTCCCTCGGGGCACCCCTTGGGCCACTCACCCGACAGGGCGTCCCGCGCCGCGCCCCCGCCCGATCACGGTTCGCAACGCCGGGGGGTGGGGCACTATGACCAGGTGGCTGCCGCCAGGTCGTCCGAGGCGTCCGGTCCGCTCCGCAGGGTGGGCCGGACGATGGGTCATGCCCTGCACACCCCGTTCACCGGCACCGCGAAGGGAATCCGGAAGGCGACGCACGCCCATGGAGCCGGGGAGTCCGGTCTCGGCAAGCTGATCGAACTGCACGCGGTCAACGGCGCGGGCGACGTCATGATCACCGTCGCGCTCGCCTCCACGGTGTTCTTCTCCGTGCCGACGGACGAGGCTCGCGGCCGTGTCGCCCTCTATCTCGCCGTCACGATGGCTCCGTTCATCCTGCTCGCCCCGGTGATCGGCCCGCTCCTGGACCGGCTGCCGCACGGCCGCCGCGCGGCGATGGCCGGCGCGATGTTCGCCAGGGCGGTGCTCGCCCTCACGATGTCCGGCGCCGTCGCGACGGGCGGCCTGGAGCTCTATCCCGCGGCGCTGGGCGTCCTGGTCTCCTCCAAGGCGTACGGAGTCGTACGCAGCGCCGTCGTACCCCGGCTCCTGCCACCCCGTTTCTCTCTGGTGAAGGCCAATTCCCGGGTCACCCTCGCCGGTCTGCTGGCTACGGGCGTGGCGGCCCCGATCGGAGCGGGACTCCAGAGCATCGGATCCGCCTGGCCGCTCTACGGCGCCTGCACGATCTTCATCGGCGGGACCGTCCTCGCCTTCACCCTCCCGCACAAGGTCGACTCCGCGAAGGGCGAGCGCAAGGCCCGCCTCGTCGTCCCGCACGGCCAGGAGCGCCCGCCGGCCGATCCGCGCCCGGGGGGAAGCACCAGGAAGGACGGTACGAAGAGCGGCCACAGGAACGCGGACGCGTCCAGGAAGAAGGGGCGGGAGAAACCTCCCGGGCTGCGGTCCGTCGGGCCGTCCGTCCTGCACGGCCTCCAGGCGAACGCCTCGCACCGTGCGCTTTCCGGCTTCCTGATCTTCTTCCTGGCGTTCCTGCTGCGCGAGCACCCGCTCGCCGGGCAGAGCGCCGCCGTGTCCCTCGGCATCGTGGGTGTGGCGGCCGGGGTCGGCAACGCCTGCGGTACGGCGGTGGGCTCCTGGCTCAGGGCCCGCGGGCCCGAGGTGATCATCGCGACCGTGCTGGGGCTGGCCCTCGGAGTCGCCGTGCTCGCCGCGGTGTTCTTCAGCACCGTGATGGTCGCCGCGCTGGGGGCGACCGCCGGATTCACCCAGGCGCTCTCGAAGCTGTCACTGGACGCCATGATCCAGCGTGACGTTCCGGAGGAGGTGCGGACGTCGGCCTTCGCCCGGTCCGAGACCGTGCTCCAGATGGCCTGGGTGGTCGGCGGCGCCATCGGTATCGCACTCCCCCTCAACGGAGTACTCGGCATGTCCGTCGCCGCCGGCATCCTCGCCCTCGGCGCCGCCGCCTCCGTACGGGGTCTCCTCGGCGCCGCGCGGCGCGGCTCGCCGCACCCCCGCGTGGCGTGAGCCGGGACGACCGATAACCTTCGGCCCATGACCGTTGCGTTCTTCTCCGGTAAGGGCCGTCGAATCGGCGTCGCTCTTGGTGCCGTGTCCGCGGGACTCCTTGTCCTGTCCGCCTGCGACAAGCCGACGCCGCTCGCCACCGTGACGGTCGGCGACATCTCGGTGAGCACCGAGGCGGCCTGCTACAACGACGGCAAGCCCCTCAAGGAGTCCGAGATCCAGGGCTGCCTCAACAAGAAGGCGGAGAAGTCCGTCAAGGTCGCGATGGACGACAAGGTCCGCTTCGGCGTCGACCCCGAGATCGCGGACGTCGGCTGGACCCTGTTCATCAACGGCCAGCAGGCCGAGCAGGAGCCGTACAAGAAGACCTACCGGTCCATCCCGGGCAGCGCGTTCTTCGCCAGCCAGACCGGCGAGCAGACGACGGACAAGACGCAGATCAGCATTGTGGAGGCGAAGGGTCAGAAGCTCACGGGCGTCTGGCACTTCCAGCTCAAGAAGACGTCCTGAATCTCCTGAACCTCTGAGGACCACCGCTGTGCGGGTGCTTGTCGTGACCGCTGTCCCGGCCGAACGGGACGCGGTCACGCGCGCGTTCGGGGGGCCGGCACAGGTACGCGGGGTGCCGGGCGCCGAGGTGCACCGCGCCGGTCCGTTCGACGTCCTCGCGGGCGGCGTGGGCCCGGCCGCCGCGGCAGCCGCCGCGGCCTTCGCCCTCGCCGCCGCGCCCGAACCGTACGGTCTCGTCGTCTCGGCCGGCATCGGTGGCGGCTTCGCTCCCGCCGCCCCCGTCTGCTCCCTCGTCGTGGCGACCGGCATCGTCGCCGCCGATCTGGGCGCCGAGACCCCGGACGGCTTCGTGCCCGTCACCGGTCTCGGCTTCGGCAGGGACACCTTCCTGCCGCCCGACGCCCTCGTGCGGGAGGTGGCGGCCGCCACCGGCGCCGTCCCGGGCCCCGTACTCACCGTCTCCACCGTGACCGGCAGCGCGGCCCGCACCACCGCGCTGCTGGCCGCACATCCCGGAGCCGTCGCCGAGGCCATGGAGGGCTTCGGTGTCGCGGAAGCGGCCGACCGGCTCGGCGTACCCGTGCTCGAACTCCGGGCCGTCTCGAACAGCGTGGGCCCGCGCGACCGGGACGCCTGGCGCATCGGCGAGGCCCTGGCCGCGCTCACCGAGGCGTTCGGGAAGCTCGCACCCGTAGTGGAAGGTTGGACCCACCATGACCGACATGACCGAAACCGTGACTGACTCCGCCGGCGACGCACAGCCTTCGAAGCTGCGGATCGCCTTCTCGCCGTGCCCGAACGACACCTTCGTCTTCGATGCCTGGGCGCACGGAAGGGTCCCCGGCGCGCCCGCTCTCGATGTCACCTTCGCCGACATCGACCTCACCAACGGCATGGCCGAGCGCGGCGAACTGGACGTCCTGAAGGTCTCGTACGCCGTCCTGCCGTGGGTGCTCGACGAGTACGCGCTGCTGCCGTGCGGCGGGGCCCTGGGGCGCGGCTGCGGGCCGCTCGTCCTCACGAAGGAGCCGGGTACGGACCTGACCGGGAAGACCGTCGCCGTCCCGAGCGAGCGCTCCACCGCCTATCTGCTCTTCCGGCTCTGGGCGGCGGAGGTGGTGCCGGGCGGCGTGGGCGAGATCGTCGTACTGCCGTTCGACGAGATCATGCCTGCGGTGCGTGACGGCCGGGTGGACGCCGGGCTCGTGATCCACGAGGCCCGTTTCACGTACCGGAACTACGGCCTCCACAGCCTCGCCGACATGGGCGAGCACTGGGAGTCGACCACCGGCCTGCCGATCCCGCTCGGCGCGATCATCGCCAAGCGGTCGCTGGGCGGAGAGGCGCTCCAGGAGCTGGCGGACGCGATCCGTACGTCGGTGCGGATGGCCTGGGACGACCCGGAGCAGTCACGCCCGTACGTCCTTGAGCACGCCCAGGAGATGGACCCGGCCGTGGCGGACCAGCACATCGGCCTCTACGTCAACGAGTTCACCGCCGACCTCGGCGAGAGCGGCTACGCGGCGATCCGCGGCCTGCTGACCCGTGCGGCGGCGGAGGGCCTCGTGCCGCCGCTGGCCCCGGACGCGCTGTCGTTCGCCGCCCGTTGACGACAACGGGCGGCGCGACTCACGCCACTGCGCCTGCTCAGACGTCGAGCTGGTCGGCAACCGCCCGCAGCAGGCCCGCGATCTGTGCACCCGCGGCCTTGTCCGGGTAGCGGCCCCGCTCCAGGCTCGGCGTGATGTTCTCCAGCAGCGTCGTCAGATCCTGCACGATCGACGCCAGCTCGTCCGGCTTGCGCCGCTGCGCGGCGGCGACGGACGGGGTGGGGTCGAGGATCACGACGGAGAGTGCCTGGTCACCGCGCTGGCCCGCGACCACGCCGAACTCGACGCGTTGCCCCGGCTTGAGGGCATCGACGCCGTCCGGGAGTACTGACGAGTGGACGAAGACGTCGTCGCCGTCGTCACGCGAAAGAAAGCCGAAGCCCTTTTCCGAATTGAACCATTTGACCTTACCCGTGGGCACGTCTGTCCTCGTCCTCGTACTCGTCGGTGCGCGGGAGAGCCGCAAAACGGCTCCGGATAGCAGTACAGCGGGTCTCCACGACCCGCCGGCTCCAAGGCTAATGGCCCAGGAGCCGGAGACAAGACGTCGCCTGATGGTTCCGCCGAGCTGGGAACTACCCTGGCCGGGTGAGTACTACTCCTTCCGGCGCAGGCGACCGGCTCGTACAGGTCGGCGCGATCGTCTTCTTCATCGGCGCACTGGCCACACTGGTCACCGTGGCCCCGCTGTTCCTGGGTACCGATCCGTTCCCGTCTGTCGCTTATGCGGTGTGCATGCTGATGGGACTGGGTTTCCTGATCGCCGCGGCGGGGGTGGTCCGGTCGGTGTGGAAGAACTCGCCGAAGCGCGCCGCCGCCCGCTAGCGGGGCCCGTCAGCCGCGTTCCGTGCAGGAACGAAGCCAGGCCGGGAACTCGGTGAGATTTGGCAGGATCACGTCGGCGCCCGCCCGCCGCAGCTCCTCCGCATCGCACGGGCCGGTGGTGACGCCGACCGCCAGGGCGTTCGCTGCGCGCGCCCCGCGTACGTCCCCGGTGTGGTCGCCGACGTAGATCCGCGCGCCGTGTTGCACCAGCGCCTCCGCCTTGGCCTCGGCCCAGAGCCGGCCGATCACCGCGTCCGGCGCGATCCCGAGATGGGCGAGGTGCAGTTCGGCGCTCGGTTCGTACTTGGCAGTGACGACGATCGCCCGCCCGCCGAGCGCCTGCACCGCCTCGATGGCCTCCCGTGCGCCGGGCATGGCGAACGTCGGCGTGATCGCGTGCTGCGGATAGATCTCGCGGTACCGGTCGGCCGTCGCGGCGACCGCATCGGCCGGGTACCAGTTCGCGAGCTCGTCCTCGACGGGCGGGCCGAGCCTGTTGACCACCAGGTCGGCGTCTATCGGGACGCCGGTCTCGGCGGAGAGGGCCAGGTAGTTGGCCTTGATGCCGGGGCGGGAGTCGATGAGCGTCATGTCGAGGTCGAAGCCGACGGTCGGGGCGTGTGAAGACATGAGGCCATTGTGCCGAGGGGGCCGGGCCGCCCGATGCCCGCCTTGCTTAGACTTAGCCAAGCCTTACCTCCCTTTGTCTGTTTTCTCCGCCCACTCGCTTGCTCCGCCCCACTCGCTCCGTACACCCGATTGGTTCCGATGCCGGCCGCCGCACCACGCCTGTCCAGACGCGCATGCGCCACGGCGGCGGCCGTCGCCGCCCTGCTGCTGGCCGTCCTGCTCAGCCTCGCCGTGGGAGCGCGGTCCATCGCACCTGCCGCGGTCTTCGACGCCCTCCTGCACGGCGGGCACTCCGACGCCGCCGAGGTGATCCGCCGGATGCGGGTGCCCCGCACCCTGATCGGACTGATGGTCGGCGCCGCGCTGGCCGTCGCGGGCACGGCACTCCAGGGCATCACCCGCAACCCCATCGCCGACCCCGGCATCCTCGGCATCAGCCAGGGCGCCTCCGTGGCCGTCGTCCTGGCCATCGCGTACGCCGGGATCCACACCCTCACCGGGTACGTGTGGTTCGCGTTCGCGGGGGCCGCCGTCGCGTCCGTCGCCGTGTACGCCATCGCCTCCAGGGGACGCGGCGGCGCGACGCCGGTGAAGCTCGCGCTGGGCGGCGCGGCGATCAACGCGCTGCTGGTGTCGGTGACCATGGCGGTGCTCACCACGAAGGCGTCCGCCCTGGACGAGTTCCGCTTCTGGCAGGTCGGGTCGATCGCCGGCCGGGAGGCCCAGGTCGCCCAGCAGATCTGGCCGTTCCTGCTGCTCGGTGTGGTCCTCGTACTCTCGGTGGCGCGCGGGCTCGACGCGCTGGCACTGGGCGAGGACGTCGCGAAGGGCCTGGGGCAGAACGTCGCGACCGTACGGATCGTCGGCGGCATCGGCGCCACCGTCCTCACCGGCGCCGGGGTCGCCGCGGCCGGGCCGATCGCGTTCGTCGGCCTCGCCGTTCCGCACATCGCCCGCGCAGTCGTGGGCGGCGACCACCGCTGGGTGCTGCCGATGGCGGCCCTCATCGGCCCCGTGATGCTCCTGGTGTCCGATGTCATCGGCCGGATCGTCCTCCCGCCCGGCGAGGTCCCCGCAGGCGTGATGACGGCACTGATCGGTGTGCCGTTCCTGGTCACCCTCGTACGCCGGAAGACGGTGCCCGCATGAGCGCGGACACGGCAGTACCCGTACGGACCAAGGTCCGGCCCGCCGGCTACGGCGTCGTACGGGTCGGGACGCGTGCCCGCTTCCTGCTCCACCGGCGGGCCGGGATCGTCGCGGCGGTACTCGCCGTGCTGCTGGCCGCGGTCTGTGTCGCCTACCTCTGCGTCGGCGAGAGCTTCGTGGCACCCGCCGAGGTCGTGAAGGTCGTCCTCGGACAGCCCTCGCCCGACGAACTGGTCGTGGGCACGCTCCGGCTGCCCCGCATGGTGGTCGGGCTGCTCGTCGGCGCGGCCTTCGGGATCGCCGGGGCACTGATCCAGACGGTCGCCCGCAACCCGCTCGCCAGCCCCGACATCATCGGCATCAGCCAGGGCGCGAGCGCGCTCACGGTCGGCGCGATGACCTTCGGCGTCACCTCGTACACCGTCCTGCCGTACCTCTCCGTCATCGGCGGGGTCGCCGCGGCGGCGCTCGTGTACGTGTTCGCGTGGCGCGGCGGGCTGCACGCGACCCGCTTCGTCCTCATCGGTATCGGCTTCGCGATCGCCCTGCGGTCGGTGACCACCCTGTTCCTGACGAAGGGCGACTACCTGGTCGCCCAGCAGGCGCAGATCTGGATGACGGGTTCCCTCAACGGCCGCGGCTGGAACGAGGCCGCGCCGATCGGCTGGACACTGCTGATCCTGCTGCCTGCCGTCCTGTGGGCGGCGCGGGCGCAGCGCACCGTCGCGATGGACGACGACACCGCGACCGCGCTCGGCGTACGGCTCGGCCGCGTACGGCTCGGGCTCGTCGCCCTCGGAGTGGTCCTGGCGTCCGTGGCGACGGGGACGGCAGGGCCCGTGGACTTCGTGGCACTGCTCGCCCCGCAGATCGCCCGCCGGATGACGCGTACCGCACAGATCCCGCTGCTGTGCTCCGCACTCCTCGGTGCCGTGATCGTCGTCCTCGCCGACCTCCTGGCACGCAGGCTCTTCTCCCCCACCGAACTTCCGGTGGGTGTGCTGACAGCCGCGGTCGGCGCCCCGTATCTGATCTGGCTCATCATCCGCGGCCACGGCGGCCGCACTGGAGGCAACGCATGAGCACGACCGGTCCCGGTCCCCTCCCGGACGCCGCGCCCAGCCGGCTCACGGCGCGTGCACTGACCCTCGCCTACGAGGACCGAAC
The DNA here is from genome assembly GCF_042736635.1 of Streptomyces sp. NPDC060035. Classification (NCBI taxonomy): domain Bacteria; kingdom Bacillati; phylum Actinomycetota; class Actinomycetes; order Kitasatosporales; family Streptomycetaceae; genus Streptomyces; species Streptomyces sp. NPDC060035. The sequence goes on along the minus strand of NZ_JBHWVO010000010.1, from coordinate 222,913 downwards.
CGTCGTGCACGAGCTGGACCTGGCCGTTCCCGACGGGCAGGTGACCGTCATCGTCGGCCCGAACGCCTGCGGCAAGTCGACGACCCTGCGGGCGCTCGGCCGGCTGCTGAAGCCGGCCGGCGGCTCCGTGCTCCTGGACGGCACCGAACTCTCCCGGATACCCACCAGGAAGATCGCCCAGTCGGTCGGACTGCTGCCGCAGACACCCGTGGCACCCGAGGCGATCACCGTCTCCGACCTGGTCGCCCGAGGCCGCCAGCCGCACCAGCGATGGTGGCAGCAGTGGTCCGACGAGGACGAGCGCGCGGTGACCGACGCCATGGAGCGCACGGACATCTCCGCACTCGGCGACCGGTCGGTGGACGAGCTGTCCGGCGGCCAGCGCCAGCGCGTGTGGATCGCGATGGCCCTCGCGCAGGAGACGGATCTGCTGCTGCTCGACGAGCCGACGACGTACCTCGACATCGCCCACCAGGTGGAGGTCCTGGACCTCGTGCGCCGGCTCGCGGCCCCGGCCGCCGACGGCACCCGGGGGCGCACCGTCGTCACCGTGCTCCACGACCTCAACCAGGCCGCCCGCTACGCCGACCACCTCGTCGCCATGAAGGCCGGCCGGATCGTCGCCGAGGGCCGCCCCGCAGACGTCGTCACCGCCGAGCTCGTACGCGAGGTCTTCGGCCTGGAGGCGGTGATCGTCCCGGACCCGGTGACGGGTTCGCCGCTCGTCGTGCCCGGTGCGCCCTGGGCCCCCTCTCTGCCCTCTCCCGGAAAGGCCTCACTGATATGACGACCTCCCCGTCCCGCCGCGGCCTCGTTGCCGGCTCGCTGGCCGTCACCGCCGTGCTCGCGCTCGCCGCATGCGGCTCCTCCGACACTCCGGACGCCTCCTCGTCGGCGTCCACGCACACCGTGAAGACCGTGATGGGCGACGTGTCGGTCCCCGACGACCCGAAGCGCGTCGTCGTGCTGGACACCGCCGAGCTGGACTCGGCGCTCACCCTCGGTGTGAAGCCGGTCGGCGCCACGCACGCGGACGTGGAGTCGGGCTTCCTCAGCTATCTGTCGAAGGACCAGGTCTCCGGCATCGAGGACGTCGGCGAGATGATGACGCCGAATCTGGAGGCCGTCGCGGCGCTCGAGCCCGACCTGATCCTGACGAGCAGGATCCGGCACGGTGACACGTACGCCGAACTGACCGCGATCGCGCCGACCGTGATGACGGAGAACACCGGCTACCCGTGGAAGGCGAACTTCCAGGTCCACGCGGACGCGCTGGGCAGGAAGGCCGAGGCCAGGAAGGTCACCGCCGCCTACGCCGCGCACACCGCGGAGGTCACGGAGGCGCTCGGCGGTACGGCGAGGGCGGCGGCCACCGAGGTCAACATGGTGCGGTTCGTCGAGGGCGCGGACATCCGCATCTACGGCAGGCAGAACTACATCGCGACGATCCTCGCCGACGTCGGCCTGGGCCGCCCCGCGATCACGGACAGGGCGAAGGACGGCTTCTCCTACGACGTCAGCCCGGAGAAGATCGACCTGGCGGAAGCGGATGCCGTCTTCCACTCGACGTACGGCGATGCGAAGAAGTCCAAGGAGACGCAGACCGTCGGCAGCGGTCTGTGGAAGAACATGACCGCCGTGAAGAACGGCAGGGTGTTCCCGGTCGACGACCAGCTGTGGATCCAGGGCATCGGCTACACGGCGGCGGAGAAGATCCTGGACGAGCTCCGGGCGGACCTGACGAAGTAACCACGCCGGGTGGGGCGCGGTCGTCCCGCGCCGCACCTCACCCCGGCAGCCTCCGGGACCGCCACACGAGATACACCGCGGAGGCCACCGCCGCCGTACGGACGACCGCCGGCCACACATCCGACATCGCGTCCCCCATCGCACCCTCCGCGATGGGCTGCCCCCAGTGCCCCTCCATGCGCCCCCACAGCCAGACGAAGGCCCCGGCCACCACCACACCCGGCAGCCCCATCGCGACCCACTTCGCCTCCGCACGCGAGAATCTGCGCGAGCTGTACGCGAGCAGCCAGCCGCCCGCGAGGGCCACCCAGGACCCCAGTACGGCGCCGACGACCAGCAGCGTGGCGGACAGCAGCAGAAACGGGTGCGCGAAGCGGGGCGCCCTCTCCGCCACGGCGGGGGCGGGAGCAGGTGCGGCCACCGCACGGCGACGGAGCCGGAAGCGCCTCGGACGAGGCACGGCGGCGCCCTCCTCGGCCTCCTTCCCGGCCGCCTCGCCGGCCCCGGGCTTTTCCTCCGCCGGCGGCCGCGGAGGCCGCAACAGCTCCGGGCTCTCCAGGCCACCCACGAACCCCGGCACCGCCGTACCCGCCGTGTCCTCGCCGAACGGCCCCGGCTCGATCCGCCACCAGTCGGGCTCACCGCCGAGAGTCCCTGCCTCGTCCAGCCCCGCCATGTGCGGCGCCGACGCCGACGGCCAGCCGGGCACCGGACCCTCGCCCCCGGCCTCCGCCGCCTCGCTCGCCTCCGACGCGCCCTTGCGCGATGCGTCTTTCCGGAGCAGCCCCCGCCGCGGCCGGGGAACCCCGCGCGGCTCCGCGGCAACCGGCTCCGACCCTGCGCGCGGTGACGGCAAGGGCACCGTCCCGTCGCCCGACTCGGCTGCCGCGGCGACCAGTTCGGCCGGGGTGCCGAGCCTGTCGATGATGCGCCGCACCACCGCCGGAGAGTCCGTTCCGTCCGTCCCGCGCTGCCGGTCGATCTCGCCCCGCAGCGTCGAGACAAGTCTCATCCGGGCGCCCGAGGACAGCTGTTGCTGATGAGCCAGGTCACCGACCCGGCTCAGATAGTCGTAGACAAGCTGGTCGCTCTCGATCCCCACGCGATGGTTCTCCCTCTACCGCCCTGCCCCGACGGTAGCGTTCCAGGGGCTACCGTGGGACGGATGGGGACGACCACACCACCGCGCACGCTCGCCGAAGCTCTGCGCGCCCGGGGCGACGAATCGCTGGCGGGGCTGCTGCGTGCCCGCCCCGACCTGCTCAGCCCCGTGCCGAACGACATCACCCAGCTGGCGACACGGGCCGGCACGCGCGCCTCCGTCGTCCGCGCGCTGGAACACCTCGACCGGTTCGCCCTGCAGACCGCGGAAGCCCTGGCCGTGGCGCCGGACCCGGCTCCGTACGGCATGCTGCTCTCGCTCCTCACCGGTGACGGCGAAGGAGACGGCGAAGGGCGTGACCACTCCGGTGCCGCGATCACCGCCGCACTGCCGGCCGCCCTCGCGGCCCTGCGCGAACAGGCCCTCGTCTGGGGCGAGGAGGAGCGGCTGCACCTCGTACGCACCGCACGCGAGCTGCTCGCCCCGTCGCCGCAGCACGCCTCCCCCACCGGACTCGGCCCCACCGTCGCCGAGGCGACGGCCGGGATGTCGCCGGGCAGACTGCAGGAGATCCTGACCGCCGCCGGGCTGCCCGCCACCCACGACCCGGTCTCCGCGGTCGCCTCGCTGGCCGGCCTCTTCACGGACCGGACCAGGATGGCCGCCCTGCTGGACACCGCCCCCGCCGAGGCGCTGTCCGTGCTGGACCGGCTGGTGTGGGGACCGCCGTACGGGGAAGTGACCCCGAATCCCACCCCGCCCGTGCAGTGGCTGCGCGACCGGGGGCTGCTGCTGCCCGTGTCCACGCGCACCGTCGTACTGCCGCGTGAGGCCGCGCTGCACCTGCGGGCCGGACGCGCCCACCGGGTACCGGAACCCGTGCCCCCGGCCCTCGCCTCCGCCGCCGACCGCGATCCCCAGGCTGTGGACAGAGCGGCGGCCGGCCAGGCCTACATGGCACTGTCCACGACCGAGGAGCTGCTGAAGCTCTGGAACAACGGCGGCCCGGCCATCCTCCGGGCGGGCGGCCTGAGCGTGCGCGAGCTGAAGCGGGTCGCGAGCGCACTCGACGTGTCCGAGCCGATCGCCGCCTTCTGGGTCGAACTCGCGTACGCCGCAGGGCTGCTGGCCCCGGACGGGGAGACCGACGAGCGGTACGCGGCGACACCCGCGTACGACGACTGGCTGGAGCTCCCCGCCCAGGACCGCTGGACCCACCTCGCCGCCGCCTGGCTCACCGCCACCCGGACCTCGGGACTCGTCGGCGGTCAGGACGCCAAGGGCCGGGCGCTCTCCGCACTCGGCCCCGAGCTGGACCGCTCCGCCGCGCCCCAGGTGCGCCACCGGGTGCTGGACCTGTTCGCCTCGCTCCCGCCGGGCACCGCACCCGACCCGCAGACCCTGCTCGCCCGGCTCCGCTGGGAACGGCCACTGCGCACGGCCGCGTCCGGCGCGTCCCCGTCCTCCGGCGACACCTCCGACCTGCGCTCCCGGATCGCCCTGTGGACGGTCAACGAGGCGGAAATGCTCGGCATCACCGGCCGCGGGGCCTTCTCCTCCCAGGCCCGTGCACTGCTCGAACAGGGCCCCACCGAGGCCGCTGCCCGCCTCGCGCCGCTCATCCCCGAGCCCCTCGACCACGTACTGCTCCAGGCCGACCTGACGGCCGTGGCCCCCGGCCCGCTGGAACGCCCGCTCGCCGACATGCTCTCGGTGCTCGCGGACATCGAGTCCAAGGGCGGTGCGACGGTCTACCGCTTCACGCCCGGTTCCGTACGCCGCGCCCTGGACGCCGGCCAGGCCGCGTCCGACCTGCACGCCTTCCTCGCCACGCACAGCCGCACCCCGGTGCCGCAGCCGCTGAGCTATCTCATCGACGACGTGGCCCGCCGCCACGGCCATCTGCGGATCGGCGCCGCCTCCGCATACGTACGCTGCGACGACGAGGCCGTGCTGAACGAGATCCTCGCCGACAAGCGCTCGGCCACCCTGCGGCTGCGCCGGCTCGCGCCGACCGTCCTGGCCGCGCAGACCGATCCGGGCTCGCTGCTGGAGGGACTGCGCGAGATGGGGTACGCCCCGGCCGCCGAATCCGCCGAGGGCGACGTCCTGATCACCCGCGCGGGTGCCCGCCGCACCCCGCCCCGTACGGCACCGGCGCCCGTCCCCGAGGGCCCGCCGGTGCCGGACGCGACCCTGCTGACCGCGGCGGTACGGGCCATCAGGGCCGGTGACACGGCGGCGAGAGCCGTCCACAAGGACGCTACGGACACAGCTGCGGCCGGTTCCCTCCCCCGCACCACCTCCGCCGAGACCCTCGCCACGGTGCAGGCCGCCGCCATGACCGGGTCCGCGGTCTGGATCGGCTACGTCAACGCGGACGGTGCGGCCAGCCAGCGCGTGATCGCGCCGGTCAAGGTCGAGGGCGGCTTCGTCACGGCGTACGACCACACGGCCGACGAGGTCCGCACCTACCCGCTGCACCGCATCACGGGCGTGGCGGAACTGGCCGACGACGCGACACCGTAGGCATCGGGCCCGGCGCGTCGGGCCCGTCATGGAGATACCCCCGCCCTCCGTCCCTCCGGGCGCCGGTACTGGGAGGGACGGAGGGCCGGAACGTCTCAGGTCGGCCGACGCACAGGGTCAGATCGACGGTGTCGCCGCTGACCACGGTCTTCGGGCTGTGGGGGTCGGCCTTGATCACCGCGCCAGGCTTCCACTCGGATGTCAGATCCACGCACTCCTCCCTTCCTGTCGCCCCTCCGCGACGTGGCAGCCCTCGCATCTGCAGCACGGTGGCGATGAGACCTGGGTCACAGCTCGGGGCCGGGGGGCGCGCGGTTGCGCACCGCCGTGCACACGACTCACCCGCTCACGCCCGCGATGCGGCACACTGGACGTTTGGCCGTTCGCGGCCGCCCTGCGGCAGATTCCAGCAGCAGGGCAGAAGCAGAACAGAAAGGGCCGACGCGCGTGACCGGACCCCTCATCGTCCAGAGCGACAAGACGCTGCTCCTCGAAGTCGACCACGCCCAGGCCGACGCCTGCCGTCGTGCGATCGCCCCGTTCGCGGAGCTGGAGCGTGCACCCGAGCACATCCACACCTACCGGCTCACCCCGCTCGGCCTGTGGAACGCCCGCGCCGCGGGGCACGACGCCGAGCAGGTCGTCGACGCTCTCGTGGAGTACTCGCGCTACCCCGTGCCGCACGCGCTCCTCGTCGACATCGCCGAGACGATGGCGCGGTACGGCCGCCTCACCCTGTCCAAGCACCCGGTCCACGGCCTGGTGCTGACCTCCAACGACCGGCCGGTCCTGGAGGAGATCCTCCGCTCGAAGAAGGTCCAGCCCCTGGTCGGGGCGCGCCTCGACCCGGACACCGTGGCCGTGCACCCCTCCGAGCGCGGGCAGATCAAGCAGACGCTGCTGAAGCTGGGCTGGCCGGCCGAAGACCTCGCCGGGTACGTCGACGGCGAGGCGCACCCGATCGAGCTCGACCAGAACGGCTGGGCACTGCGCCCGTACCAGAGGCAGGCCGTCGAAGGGTTCTGGCACGGCGGCTCCGGTGTCGTCGTCCTCCCGTGCGGCGCCGGAAAGACGCTGGTCGGCGCCGGTGCGATGGCGGAGGCCAAGGCGACCACGCTGATCCTGGTCACGAACACCGTCTCGGCCAGGCAGTGGAAGCACGAGCTGGTGAAGCGGACCTCCCTGACCGAGGAGGAGATCGGCGAGTACAGCGGTACGCGCAAGGAGATCCGGCCGGTCACCATCGCCACGTACCAGGTGCTGACGACCCGGCGTAAGGGCGTCTACGCGCACCTGGAGCTCTTCGACTCCCGCGACTGGGGTCTGGTCATCTACGACGAGGTGCATCTGCTGCCCGCCCCCGTCTTCAAGTTCACCGCCGACCTCCAGGCCCGGCGGCGCCTCGGGCTGACCGCCACGCTGGTGCGTGAGGACGGCCGCGAGTCGGACGTCTTCTCGCTCATCGGGCCCAAGCGGTTCGACGCGCCGTGGAAGGAGATCGAGGCACAGGGCTACATCGCGCCCGCCGACTGTGTCGAGGTGCGCGTCAATCTGACGGACTCGGAACGGCTCGCCTACGCGACGGCCGAGCCCGAGGAGAAGTACCGGTACTGCGCGACGACCGCGACGAAACGCAAGGTCACCGAGGCGCTCGTGCGCAAGCACCAGGGCGAGCAGACCCTCGTCATCGGGCAGTACATCGACCAGCTCGACGAGCTCGGTGAGCACCTGGACGCCCCGGTGATCAAGGGCGAGACCAGCAACGCGCAGCGCGAGAAGCTCTTCGGCGCGTTCCGCGAGGGCGAGATCAGCGTGCTGGTCGTGTCGAAGGTCGCGAACTTCTCGATCGACCTGCCGGAGGCGACCGTCGCCATCCAGGTGTCGGGAACGTTCGGCTCACGCCAGGAGGAGGCGCAGCGGCTCGGCCGGGTGCTGCGGCCGAAGGCGGACGGACACGAGGCCCGGTTCTACTCGGTGGTCGCCCGCGACACGATCGACCAGGACTTCGCGGCGCACCGCCAGCGGTTCCTGGCCGAGCAGGGGTACGCGTACCGGATCGTCGACGCGGACGAGCTGCTGGCCGGCAACTGACACGGAGGTCACCGACAGCCTCTCAGCGGTGGCGGCGGACGAGGCCCGACTCCTCGGCGTACTCGCCGAGGACGGCCACCCCGAAGGCGGTGCGCGCGTAGACGGTGACGGCGCGCACCGCGTCGCCGAGGCGGTGGTGGGGGTGACCGGTGGCCGCGGTCGCGCCGTGCGCGGGCCCGGTCCTGCGCGGGTTCAGATGAACGGTGCTCATGTCTTCCATGGTGCTCCGCCCCCGCCCGTGGCGGCATCGGCCTGCGGACGGAAGCGTGCGAGGGCACGGGTAGGTCCCAGGTCGCATGCCGTCCCCTACGGGACGTACGGACGCCGCCCCCATCCGCCCGGCCCTCCATCCGCCCGGCCTTCCCGCTCGGCCGTTGATCGTTCGGCTTTATTCGTTCGCCCCTGCGGACCGCGGTCGCTACAATCGCCGGTCTGCCCGCCTCCCGCACCGTGGTACCGGTCCGCCTCCTTGAGCGGTCGGCAGCCGGGGGAGCGCCGCCGACCGGACGGAAACCGGCCGACAACAGCCGCACGCACCCGCCTGCGTGCGGATCTGTGGAGACGTCCTTGAGCGGACCGGGCCCCCGTGAGCCCGGTCCGCCGTCCTGCGTTGAAAAGCCGGAGGCAACACCGTGCCCGCGCACGAAGAGACAAGCGAAGACACGAGCGAAGCAACAAGCAATCCACTGGCCCGGGAACGCGCCCACCTCGCCGGCTCCCGCGCCGCACTGCGCGCCATGCGCGAGGACGTACAGTCCCTCGACATCCGCGATGTCACGGCGAACTGGGTCAACGCCGCCGTCCTGCAGGCCCAGATCAACGACCGCATCAAGGCACTCGCCGATCTCACCCACACCCCGCTGTTCTTCGGCCGCCTCGACTACCTGCACCCGGTCGGCGCGGAGGAGGCGGAGGGCGCCGAGGGCGAGCAGTTCTACATCGGGCGCCGCCACGTCCACGACGCCCACGGCGACCCGATGGTCATCGACTGGCGCGCCCCGGTCTCCCAGCCCTTCTACCAGGCGTCCAGGAACAACCCGCTGGACGTCGACCGCCGGCGCCGCTTCGGCTACACCGGCGGCGAACTGACCGCGTACGAGGACGAGCACCTCACCGACCCGGCGGAGACCGAGCAGACCAGCAAGCTCCTCCAGGCGGAGATCGAGCGGCCCCGCGTCGGCCCGATGCGCGACATCGTGGCGACGATCCAGCCGGAGCAGGACGAGATCGTACGAAGCGGGCTGGGCGGGACGGTCTGCGTGCAGGGCGGCCCCGGCACCGGAAAGACGGCCGTCGGCCTGCACCGTGTCGCCTACCTCCTGTACGCGCACCGCGAGCGGCTCGCGCGCACGGGCACGCTCGTCATCGGCCCGAACCGGTCGTTCCTGCACTACATCGAGCAGGTCCTTCCCGCGCTGGGCGAGCTGGAGGTGAAGCAGGCCACCGTCGAGGACCTGGTGACGGCACACGTCGAGGTGCGCGGCACGGACGAGGCCGCCGCCGCCGTGATCAAGGGCGACGCCCGGATGGCGGAGGTCCTGCGGCGCGCGCTCCGCGCGCACGTCACCGCGCCGACGGAGGGCGTCGTGGTGGTGCGCGGCTCACGGCGCTGGCGGGTGCCGGCGTACGAGATCGAGGAGATGGTGGGCGAGTTGCTGGCCCGCGACATGCGCTACGGCGCCGCACACGAAGCGCTCCCGCAGCGCATCTCGCACGCCGTCCTCGTACGGATGGAGGAGGCGGGCGAGGCCCCCGACGACCGGGTGCAGAACGCGGTGGCGCGCAATCCCGCGGTGAAGGCGGCCGTGAAGGCGATCTGGCCGGCGGTGGACCCGTCGAAACTGGTGCTGCGGCTCCTGGCGGACCCCGAGTTCCTTGCCGCGCACGCGGAGGGCATCCTCACCGGGGACGAGCAGAAGCAGATCGTCATGGCCAGGCCCGCCCGCAGCGTGAAGTCGGCGAGGTGGTCGGCGGCGGACGCGGTCCTGATCGACGAGGCGTGCGACCTGGTGGCCCGTACGCACTCGCTGGGTCATGTCGTCATCGACGAGGCCCAGGACCTGTCCCCGATGCAGTACCGGGCGGTGGGCCGCCGCTGCTCGACCGGCTCGGCGACCGTGCTCGGCGACCTGGCGCAGGGGACGACGCCGTGGTCGACGGAGAGCTGGGCGCAGGCACTGTTCCACCTCGGCAAGGCGGACGCGGTGGTGGAGGAGCTGACCGCCGGCTTCCGTGTGCCGCGCGAGGTGATCGCGTACGCCTCCCGGCTGCTTCCCGCGATCTCGCCCGGCCTGGCCGCCGTGGAGTCGGTGCGTGAGTCGCCGGGCTCCCTGGCCGTACGCGAGGTGGCCGCGGACGTCCTGGACACGGCGGTGGTCGCGGCCTGCGAGGAGTCGCTGGTCCACGAGGGCTCGATCGGCCTGATCGCGGCCGACGCCCGCATCCCGGCGCTGGCCGACGCCCTCACGGCGTCGGGCCACGCGTATCTCTCCCCCGGCGACGAGACGACGGCCGCCTCCCGCCTGACCCTGGTCCCGGCGTCGCTGGCCAAGGGCCTGGAGTACGACTACGTGGTGCTGGACGAACCGGCCGCCGTGGTCGACGGCGAACCCGACGAACGCACGGGCCTGCGCCGGCTGTACGTGGCGCTGACCCGAGCGGTCTCGGGACTGGTGGTCCTGCACGCGGCTCCGCTGCCGGAGCAGCTCGGCTAGGGTCTTTCGTCCGGATCATGCCGGGCCCGGCATGATCCGGACGAGAGGCCCTGGGGCCGAAGAGGCCCCGAAGCGGGTGGTGCGTTCCCTGCCCCGGGCCTGTCACCCGGCCCCGGATCCTTCCGCGTCCACCTTCGGAAGGATCCGGACCAGCCAGCGCGGCGACCACCAGGCGGCACGGCCGAGCAGGGTCATCACGGCGGGCACCAGGAGGAGCCGGACGACTGTGGCGTCGATGAGCACACTCGCCGCGAGACCGAGGCCCAGCATCTTCACCACGATGTTGTCGCTGATCAGGAACGCGGCGAAGACGCTGACCATGATGAGGGCGGCGCAGGTGATGACCCGTGCGGTGATCTCCAGCGCCTGCGCCACGCTCGCCCGGGGGTCGTGGGTGCGCAGCCAGGCCTCGTGGATCCGGGACAGCAGGAAGATCTCGTAGTCCATGCTGAGGCCGAAGACGATGGCGAACATCATCATCGGCACATAGCTCTCGATCGGGACGTCGCCCGACACCCCGAGTGCGGGGCCGCCCCAGCCCCACTGGAAGACGGCCACCACGACGCCGTACGAGGCCGCGATCGACAGCACGTTGAGCACGGCTGCCTTGACCGCGACGAGCAGTCCCCGGAACACGGTCAGGATCACGAGGAAGGCGAGGCCGACCACCACCGCGATGATCAGGGGCAGTCTGCTGGAGACGATGTCCAGGAAGTCGACCTGGGCGGCGGTCGTGCCGGTGACGTACGTGTTCGCGGCGGTGCCGGAGACCGCGTCGGGCAGGACGTCGTCCGTCAGCCGGTTGACCAGGTCCGTGGTCCTCACGTCCTGCGGTGCGGCCACGGAGTACGCGGTGGCCGTGAGGACATCCCCGTCCGATGTGGGGGTGAGCGGGGTGATGAGGGCGGCGTCCGGCACCTTCGTCAGGGCCTGCTGGACCTGGGTCTCCAGTGCGGACCGGTCGCCCTGCGATACCGCGCTCTGGTCGATCACGATCGTCAGCGGGCCGTTCGAACCCGGCCCGAACGCCGAGGACATCAGGTCGTAGGCGCGCCGGTCGGTGAAGGACTTGGGATCGGCGCCGTCCCCGATGTGGCCGAGCTGGATGAAGAAGACCGGAAAGGCGAGGACGGCCAGCACCACGACCCCGCTGACAAGGAACCACCACGGTCTGCGCTCCACCCGCTGCGCGTAGCGGTGCCAGGTGCCGCTGCCGTTCCCGTTGCCGTGCTGCCCCTGACCGGACCCGGGATCGGCATCGTCCGGTTCGGCGTCCACCTCGGCGATCGGCTTGCGCACGTGGATCCGGTCGATGTGCCGCCCGATCAGTCCGAGCATGGCCGGCACCAGGGTGAGGGCGCCGATCACGGCCGTGACCACGGTGACGGCCGCGGCCAGGCCGAGCTTGCCGATGAAGCCGATCCCGGAGACCCACAGCCCGCAGAGGGCGATGATCACCGTGCACCCGGAGAGCAGTACGGCCCGCCCGCTGGTGGCGGTGGCCATCCCGGCGGCGGTCACCGGGTTCCTGCCGTCCATGAGGTTCTGGCGGTGCCGGGTGACGAGGAACAGCGCGTAGTCGATCCCGACCCCGATCCCGATCATCGTGGCCAGCGTCGGTGAGACGGTGGCGAAGGTCATCGTGGAGGCCAGCAGCCCCAGCAGGGCCAGACCGCAGAGGACGCAGATGAGGGCGGTCACCAGCGGCAGCAGAGCGGCCACGAGGCTGCCGAAGCCGATCAGCAGCACCAGAATGGCCACCCCGAATCCGATGGCCTCGCTCGTCCGGTCGTCCGCCTCGGGCCGGGCCAGCTCGCCCAGCGGACCGCCGTACTCCACGTCGACGCCCTCCGCACGCAGCGGCTGGACGGCCGTGTCCACGCCGTCGAGGTAGCCGTCGCCCAGGGTGGAGGGCTGCACGCTGAACCGGACGGTGATGTACGCCGTCTTCCCGTCGGTGGAGAGCGGCCCGACGTTCGGCGTGGTGGTGGGGATGTCCGACGCCAGGGGGTTCTGGGCCGACAGCACGTCCGGCAGCTTCTGGAGGTTGGCCACCACGGTCGAGACCTCGCTGCTGACCGCGCTGAGCGGCCCGTCCGGATCGTGCACCACCACCTGGCTGCTGTAGCCGCCCGCCGAGGGGGCGTGCGCCTTCAGCACGTCCAGGCCGTCCTGCGACTGGGTTCCGGGGATCGAGAAGTTGTCGGAGTACTCGCCCCCGTACATGTGCTGCAGGACCTGCGCCCCGGCGAGCGCGGCCAGCCACAGGACGATGACGATCACGAAGTGGCGTGCGCACCATTCCCCGGTCCGGCGCAGCACGCCCGTGCGGCTCGACCGCGCGCTGCGGCCGTGGACGGACTGTGACAGTGGCATGTGAACTCCGGGGCTGGAGCGGCGCACCAGGAACACTCAGCATTCAAGTTCCGTTCCGGCGCCACGGCACTCCGGGGTGGGGGAACGGGTGACGCGCCCGGCGCTTGTCGGAGTTCACGGGTCAGGACGTCGGGCGCCCGCACCTCAGCTGTCGAGCACCGTGCGCCACTCCCGGACGGCCGCCGCGTCCACCGGTCCCGACCAGCCGCCCGGCCGTGCCGTTCCGCCGATGTGGAAGCCGTCGATGCCCGCGGCGAGCAGGCGCGGCAGGTGGTCCAGGCGCAGTCCGCCGCCCACCAGGATCTGCGGTTCGTAGCCGGGCTGTCCCGAGGCCGCGCGTGCCGCCTCGTCCAGCAGTGTCTCGATGCCTTTGTCGACGCCGTCCGCCGAGCCCGCCGTGAGGTACGTGTCCAGACCGGGCAGCTCCGCGAGGTGTTTGCGCAGGGCGTCCCGGTCCACGGCGCGGTCGATCGCGCGGTGGAAGGTCCAGCGGCAGCCGTTCAGCTCGGCGACGAGGCGCTCGACGGCGACCAGGTCGACGTGGCCGTCCCGGTCGAGGAAACCGAGCACGAATTCCTCGGCTCCTTCGGCCCGCATCTCGTGCGCCCTCTCCACGAGCACGTCGATGTCGCCGACCGCGAACCCGTCCGTGACCCGGAGCATCACGCGCAGCGGGATGTCCACGGCGGACCGGATCTCCGCGACGGTCTTCGGGGAGGGTGTCAGGCCGTCCGCACTCATGTCGGTGACCACCTCGAGGCGGTCCGCACCACCCGCCTGAGCCGCGACCGCGTCCTCCGCGTCGAGAGCGATCACCTCCAGGACTGCACGGTTGCTCATGGGGTTCCATTCCTTCGGAGCGGCTGCAGGTCTAGTCCAATGACCAGCCTACGGGTCAGCCACCCGAAGTCGCAGCTCCCCGGTGAACGCATGAGCTCCGAACGCACGGCGTGAAGAGACGCGAGGCTGTCGGCACATCCGCGGAGCGGACGTGCCGACAGCCTCGCCGGGCAGGCGGCTCCGTCAGGGCTGGACGGGCATCGTCCAGCAGTTGGAGGTGACGGGCTTGCCCGAAAGACGGTCCGTCAGCCAGGACACGGCGCTGCCCTGGTCGGTGAGGAGCGGGGCGAGGTGGTTGGTGAGGAGTTTGTCGCCGAGGTTGGGCAGGATCACGGCCTTGTAGGTGACGTCGGCGCCCTTGCGGCACCAGTCCACCGCCAGCTGCCGGGCCTGCTTGTGGCCGACGATGTCGTCCTGGATGCCGGTCGCCAGGCGCACCGGAGCGGCCGGCTTCAGCCTGCCGATGCGCTGCGCGGCGAGAACGGCCTGCAGCTTCGGCTCGGCCGCGATGATGTCGGCGATGGGCTTGCCGTCGGCGGTCCACTTCTTGCTGTTCGTGAAGCCGTATCCGAGGATCGCGTCGCCGACGCACATGGTGGAGGTGTCGGCGAGTGCGGCCTTGCCCGTGGCGTTGATGTGGGCGTCGACGACGGCCCGCAGGGACGGGTCGGTCTGGGCGAAGCCGTTGATCGACCACCCCAGCGCACCGGCGAGGGCACTGCCGTCGATGCCCTTCATGACCTCGGTCAGGTCGGCGGGCGGCGCGCCGGCGTAGGTGCCTGCCAGGTTGACGTCCGGCGCGTACGAGGGCTGCAGCTCGGCTGCCGCGGCGCTCGCACCGCCGCCCTGGCTGTAGCCGTAGAGGCCCACGCGCGAGCCCTCGGTGATCGACGCCCCGGCGACGCGGTGCGCCGCACGGGCCGCGTCCAGCAGCGCGTGGCCCTCGTCGACGCGGTTGACGTAGGTGTGGAGCCGGTCGGTGGAGCCGAGGCCCGCGTAGTCGGTGACGACGACGGCCGCGCCGGCGGCCAGGAAGCGGTAGACCGCCAGGTTGTCGTAGCCGACGGACAGGGTTTTGTTCCCGATGGTCAGCGGGTGCTCCAGCGCCAGCGAGGGCGCGCACTGGTCGCCCTGGCCCATGGTGCCCGAGGCCAGCGCGACCAGCGGGCGGGGTCCGCCGCCCTTCCAGGCCGCCGAGGGCTCGACATAGGCGCCGGTGACCGCGACGGGCAGTCCGCCCGCATCGGTGGACTTGTACATCAGCCGCGTCGCCGTGCCCGGGATCGGGCGGCCGTCCAGACCGGGCAGCCTCAGACCGAGCGTCAGCGGTTCCGTGCGGACGAGGGCTCCGTCGGCGGCGGGCAGCCGTGCGGGCGGGTTGTAGAAGGCGGGGATGGTCACGCCCCGGGACACCACCGGCTCCGTGCCGGTGGCGGCGGGTGCGGCGTGGGCGGGTACGGCGTAGACACCCAGACACGCGGTGGCGGCCACCACGGCAGCCAGCAGCCGTCCTGTGCCGCGTCCTGCCGGGTTGTGGGGGTGACGGGGATGACGGTGGGGGGCTTTCGCGGTCGAGCTGGAACGGGTTGTCCTGCGGGGATTCACGGCTCACTCCCTCGCTCTGCTCCGATGAAGGTGAGCGCAAGCTAACACCGAGCCGTTACCCGAGGTAACTCATCAGTAAGTTACGCTTCGGTAACGTATGGCGGCTCCGGTCCACGGCACCCCGGGCTACGCCCGCACGAACCGCACCCGCGTCCCCGGAGCCGCCTGCGCGGCCCCCGCCAGGGCCGGCTCGGCGACCACGCCGATGACCGGGTAGCCCCCCGTCGTCGGATGATCGTTGAGGAACACCACGGGCCGCCCGTCCGGCGGCACCTGGACGGCGCCCAGCACCATGCCCTCGCTCGGCAGTTCGCCCTCCCGGACGCGTTCCAGGGCGGGCCCCTCCGTACGCAGCCCGATGCGGTTGCTCTGCGCCGAGACCCGGTACGCGGCGGTGGTCAGCGTACGGAGCGCGGCCCGGGTGAACCACGCGTGGCGGGGGCCGAGGTACAGCGGCAGGACCAGCTCGGCGGGGGCACCCGGCCAGGGCACCGCGTCGGCGGGCGGGCAGCCGTGTCCATGGCCCAGGGGCAGTACGTCACCGTCGCGCAGGACCGGCGGGCCGAGCCCCGAGAGCAGGTCGGCGGACCGGCTGCCGAGCACGGGTTCGGGCACCAGGCCGCCGCCGAACGCCAGATAGCTGCGCAGGCCGTGCACCGCGGGCCCGGCCTCCAGCACGGCCCCGTCCGGTACGCGCACGGGCGCACCCCACGCCACCGGCCGCCCGTCGACCGTCACCCGGCAGCCCGCGCCACCGACGACGGCGGCCACGGACCGGGCGCCGGACAGGCGGACCGCGCAGCCTGTCAGGGTGGTCTCCAGGACCGCAGCGTCCGGGGCGTTGCCGACGAGCCGGTTGGTCAGCCGCCGGGCGGGCCCGTCCAGTGCCCCGGCCCGGGGCACCCCGAGGTGGGCCCAGCCGGTCCGCCCCTCGTCCTGCACCGTGGTCAGCGCCCCGGCCCGGACCACGTGGAGCCCCGGGCTCATCCGCGTACCCCTGCCGCCACGAAGCGCACCCGGGACCCCGGGCCGAGCAGCGCCGCCGGTTCGCGTCCCGGGTCCCACAGTGCGCCCGGTTCCGGCATCCGGCCGATGAGCTGCCAGCCGCCGGGCGAGGATCGCGGATACACCCCCGTGTACGGCCCCGCGAGGGCCAGCGCACCGGCGGGCACCCGGGTGCGCGGAGTGGCGCGGCGCGGTACACGCAGATGGCCGGGCAGCCCCGTGAGGTACCCGAACCCGGGCGCGAATCCGCAGAAGGCCACCCGGAAGTCCGTGCGGGCATGGATGCGCGGCACGTCGGCGACGGCGACGCCCCACGCCTCGGCCACGTCCGCGAGGTCCGGGCCGTCGTAGACGACGGGGATCTCGACGGCCTCTCCGGCGCCCCGGTGCAACGGCGGTATCTCCCAGGACACCAGCTGCCGCGCCAGCGAGCGGTCCTCCACCCCGTCCAGCAGTACCGTCCGGGCACCCGGGACGATCTCGCGTACGGCGGGCAGGTCACCGTTCGCACGGCGGCGCAGCAGCTCCGCGTGGAAGGCCTCCGCGTCCTGACCGGAGGGGAGCTCCACCAGCAGGGCCCCGGGGCCCGCGGGAAGCACCCGTATCGCACTCATACGAACGCCTGCACGGACACGCCCGCGTCCTCCAGTGCTGCCCGGATCCGTCGGGCCAGCGCAGCTGCCCCGGGGGTGTCCCCGTGGACGCACAGTGAGCGCGCGCCGACCGGTATGCGGCTGCCGTCCGCGGCGGTCACGGCCCGCTCCACGGCCATGCCGACACTGCGGCGCACGACGTCGTCCGCGTCGTGCAGCACCGCACCCTCCTCGCCGCGCGGTACGAGCGTGCCCTGCGGCGTGTACGCGCGGTCGGCGAAGGCCTCCTCGACGGCCGTCAGGCCGGCCGCCTCCGCACGGTCGAGCAGGCGCGACCCGGGCAGCCCCAGGACTGCCGGACGGCCGCCCGCGAGCAGCACGCCCTCGATGACGGCGGCGGCCTGCTCGTCGTCACGGACGGTGCGGTTGTAGAGAGCGCCGTGCGGTTTGACGTACGAGACCGTGGAGCCCGCCGCCTCGGCGAAGACCCGGAGCGCGCCTATCTGGTACGCGATCTCGGCGGTGAGTTCGGCGGACGGGACGTCCATGGCCCGGCGCCCGAATCCGGCCAGGTCGCGGTAGGAGACCTGCGCCCCGATCCGTACCCCCCGGGCCGCCGCCGTGTCGCAGACCCGCCGCATCACCGAGGCGTCGCCCGCGTGGAAGCCGCAGGCCACATTGGCGCTGGTGACGCAGGTCAGCAGCGCCTCGTCCTCGGTGAGGGTCCAGCGCCCGAACCCCTCGCCGAGGTCCGCGTTGAGATCCATCAGGATGTGCGTGGGGTCCACCGGTTGCTTCACGGCCGCACGCTAACGACAGTTCGACGAACCGACAAGATCCGGCAGCCGTAGGGCGTCTCGTTCGGATCATGCCGGGCTCGCGGGGCCTGATCCGGACGAAAAACCCTACAGTCGCCCTATGACCGACACCGCCGACACCCTCCGCACCCGCTGGCAGGACGCCCTCGTCGCCGCCCGCTGCGGAGCCCGGGGCCCCGACCCGCTGGCGTACGCCGACAACCTCCTGGCCCGCTGGGCCGAACCGCAGCGGCGCTACCACACCACCGTCCATCTGACCCAGGTCCTGGACCGCGTCGACACCCTCGCCGGCCATGCCTCCGACCCGGACCTCGTACGCCTCGCCGTCTGGTTCCACGACGCCGTCTACCGCCCCGACCGCACCGAGAACGAGGAGCGCAGCGCCGCCCTCGCCGAGCGGGCCCTGCCGGAGGCCGGTGTCCCGGCCACGGCGACGGCCGAGGTCGCCCGGCTGGTCCGGCTGACCGTCACCCACGACCCGGCGGACGACGACACCAACGGCGAGGTGCTGTGCGACGCGGACCTGGCGATCCTGGCGGCGGACCCGAAGGAGTACGGGGCGTACGCGGCGCAGGTGCGCGAGGAGTACGGCTTCGTGCCGGACGACGCGTTCCGTGACGGGCGTGCCGCCGTCCTGCGGCAGCTGCTGGACCTGCCCCGGCTGTTCCGTACGCCCCACGGATTCGCCGCATGGGAGCCTCGGGCGCGGCAGAACCTGACGACGGAGCTGGAGCTGCTCACCCGCTGAGACGCGGGAATGCCGAGGTCGGGGGCACTGTTGGTGAGTGTCATGCCCGACTCTGCTTCCATCCGTCCCCGTATGCCACTGGCCGTATACATCCTCGGCCTCTCGGTCTTCGCTCTCGGTACCAGCGAGTTCATGCTGTCCGGGCTGCTGCCACCCATCGCCGACGACATGGGCGTGTCGATTCCGCAGGCCGGACTCCTCATATCCGCGTTCGCGATCGGCATGGTGATCGGCGCCCCGCTGCTGGCCGTGTCCACGCTCAAGCTGCCACGCCGCACGACGCTCATCGCCCTCATCTCGGTCTTCGGCCTGGGCCAGATCGCCGGAGCGCTGGCTCCGACGTACGAGGTGCTCTTCGTCTCCCGGGTGGTGAGCGCCCTCGCATGCGCGGGCTTCTGGGCGGTCGGGGCAGCGGTCGCCATCGCGATGGTGCCGGCGAACTCACGGGCCCGGGCGATGGCCGTGATGATCGGCGGGCTGTCGATCGCAAACGTGCTGGGTGTGCCGCTGGGTGCGTTCCTCGGAGAGCACTTCGGCTGGCGTTCGGCGTTCTGGGCGGTGGGAGCGGCATCCGCCGTGGCCCTGGCCGGCGTCGTCACCCGGATCCCGCCCATTCCGCTGCCGGACAGGAAGCCGCAGCTCAAGCGGGAAGTCGCGATCTACAAGGACCGCCAGGTGTGGCTGTCGATCGTGATCACGGCGCTCGCGGCGGGCGGTGTCTTCTGCGCGTTCAGCTACCTCGCGCCGCTGCTGACGGATGTCGCGGGGCTGAGCTCGGGCTGGGTGCCGTGGGTTCTCGCACTGTTCGGTCTCGGCGCGCTGATCGGTACGACGATCGGCGGCCGGGTCGCCGACGCGCACCTCTTCGGTGTGCTGCTGAGCGGCATCAGCGCGTCGACGGTCTTCCTGGTGGCGCTGGCCCTGTTCGCTTCCAGCCCGGTCGCGGTGGTCGTTCTGGCGTTCCTGCTGGGGCTGTCCGCGTTCTTCACGGCCCCGGCGCTCAACGCCCGGATGTTCAACCTCGCGGGCGTGGCCCCCACGCTGGCCGGTGCGACGACGACGGCCGCGTTCAACCTGGGCAACACGAGCGGCCCGTGGCTGGGCGGTGCGGTGATCGACGCGGACTTCGGTTTCCGGGCGACGGCCTGGGCGGGTGCCGCCATGCTGGTGCTCGGCCTGGCGGCCGTGGTGGTCTCGATGCGGCTCGGCGGCAGCGGTAGGCCGTCCCGGCGGATCGCGGGCGCGAAGGCCGCGAGTGCACGGGCAGTCGCGACCGCGCCCGTACCCGTCACCGCGGAGCGGATGGCGCAGGCCGCCCCTTCGGCCGCCGCAGTCCCGCGGCCGTGATCCGGCGCACGATCTCCTTCGAGCCGACCTCCTTCGCCCCGGCGTCCACCGCGTCCGCGTAGCGGTTCTCGGGTATGTCGTAGTGGTCGCGTTCGAACGCACGCGGCGGGCAGCCGATCGCGGTGGCGAAGGCGTGCAGCTCCTCGAACGACACATCGCTGACGAGGTGCGACCACAGGCGTCCGTGCCCCGGCCAGGTGGGCGGGTCGATGTAGACGGTCACCGGCGCAGCACCCCGCCGAGCGCCCCGACGGGCGCCACGGACACCGTCACCTTCGTGCAGACCCAGTGCGGGTCGGGGCCGAGCTCCGGCTCGACCTCCAGCGCGTGCGGCCCGTCCTCGGTACACACCGGGCACAACGGCCAGCGGCCGTAGCGCTCTAGCAGAGCGTCCTGGACGTCCTGCGCTATCAGGCCGGTGACGAAGGTCATGCCCTCGGGCCACTGCTCGACCCACCACCGCCGGTGGGTCACCGCGTCCTCGACCAGCGAGACGATCTCGGCCTCGGCGACGTCGCCCGCGACGAGGTCGGCCATCACCAGCGCACGGGCGGTGTGCAGCTCCTGCTCCAGGTTGTTCAACTCCATGGCCCCATTGTCTCCCCCGCCGTACGGACACCGGGCTTGATCCTTCAGAGGTAGGGACCAAAGGGGGGTTGACGGGGTTGCGTCTTGAAAATATCTTTCAAATGTGACCAATGACGTGAAGGAAAGTTTCAGCGCTGATTCGCCGCCCGCCCCGGCGGCCCTCGCAGCCAAGGTGCGGACCCTCGCCCCGTCCATGACCCGCTCCATGCAGCGGGTCGCCGAAGCCGTCGCGGGGGACCCTGCCGGGTGCGCCGCCCTCACCGTCACCGGTCTCGCCGAACTCACCGGGACCAGCGAGGCCACCGTGGTCCGCACCGCCCGCCTCCTCGGCTACCCCGGCTACCGGGACCTGCGCCTGGCACTCGCAGGCCTCGCCGCCCATCAGCAGTCCGGCCGCGCACCGGCCGTCACCGCCGACATCGCGGTCGACGACCCCATCGCCGACGTCGTCACCAAGCTCGCCTACGACGAGCAGCAGACCCTCGCCGACACCGCCGCCGGTCTGGACACCGTCCAGCTCGGCGCCGCCGTCGCCGCGGCCGCGACCGCCCGCCGTATCGACATCTACGGCGTCGGCGCCTCCTCCCTCGTCGGCCAGGACCTGGCACAGAAGCTGCTGCGTATCGGGCTGATCGCCCACGCCCACATGGACCCGCACCTCGCCGTGACCAACGCCGTGCAGCTCCGCTCCGGCGACGTGGCCATCGCGATCACGCACTCCGGCTCCACCAGTGACGCCATAGAGCCGCTCCGGGTCGCCTTCGACCGCGGCGCGACGACCATCGCGATCACCGGCCGCCCGGACGGACCTGTCTCGCAGTACGCCGACCACATCCTGACCACGTCCACCGCCCGCGAGAGCGAGCTGCGGCCCGCCGCCATGTCGAGCCGTACGAGCCAGCTCCTCGTCGTCGACTGCCTCTTCATAGGCGTCGCCCAGCGCACGTACGAAACGGCCGCCCCGGCACTGGCGGCGTCGTACGAGGCGCTCGCCCACCGCCGTACTCCTCGCACCCGCTGAACCGCACAAGAACGAGAAAGCAGAGCCGCTGTCCATGACCTCCACCGCCGACACCGACGCCACGACCGCCGACTCCGCCTCGGGCAGTTACGGCGAGCTGCGCGCCCAGCTCGCCACGCTCACCACCGAGGCGTTCCGCCCCGAGCTCGCCGACATCGACCAGCTCCCCACGCAGGACATAGCCCGGATCATGAACGGCGAGGACGGCACCGTCCCGGCAGCCGTCGCCGACAAGCTGCCGCAGATCTCCGCCGCGATCGACGCCACTGCCGAGCGCATGGCGCGCGGCGGCCGGCTGATCTACGCGGGCGCCGGCACCGCGGGCCGCCTCGGCGTCCTCGACGCCAGCGAGTGCCCGCCCACCTTCAACACCGACCCGTCCGAGGTCATCGGCCTGATCGCGGGCGGTCCCTCCGCCATGGTCAAGGCCGTCGAAGGCGCGGAGGACAGCAAGGAGCTGGCCGCCGCCGACCTGGACGGGCTGGGCCTCACCGCCGACGACACGGTGGTCGGCATCTCCGCCTCCGGTCGTACGCCGTACGCGATCGGGGCCGTCGAACACGCCCGCGCCAAGGGCGCACTCACCCTCGGCCTCTCCTGCAACGCGGACTCCGTGCTCGCCGCAGCCGCCGAGCACGGCCTGGAGATCGTGGTCGGCCCCGAGCTGCTCACCGGCTCCACACGCCTGAAGGCGGGCACGGCCCAGAAGCTCGTCCTCAACATGCTCTCGACGATCACGATGATCCGGCTCGGCAAGACGTACGGGAATCTGATGGTCGACGTGCGCGCTTCCAACGAGAAGCTGCGCGCCCGCTCCCGCCGGATCGTCTCCCTCGCCACCGGCGCCTCCGACCAGGAGATCGAAGCGGCACTCGCCGCCACCGACGGCGAGGTCAAGAACGCCATCCTCGCCATCCTGGGCGAGGTCGACGGCCCCACCGCCGCCACGCTCCTGGCCGACTCCCACGGCCACCTCCGCGCCGCCCTCGCGGCCGTACGCACCACCTGACCCCCGCTGCACCACTCCCGCACCCCCGCACAGCAAGGCACCACGCACCATGGCTACTGAAGACAAGAACCGCGCCACCGCCGCCGCGATCCTTCCGCTCGTCGGTGGCGCAGCGAACGTCAGCTCGATCGCCCACTGCATGACCCGGCTCCGGCTGGGCCTGCACGACCGTTCGCTCGTCGACGACGACGCTCTCAAGGCCCTCCCGGCCGTCATGGGCGTGGTCGACGACGACACGTACCAGATCGTCCTCGGTCCGGGCACAGTCGCCCGGGTCACCCCGGAATTCGAGCAGCTGGTCGAAGAGGTGCGCGCTTCCGCGGCCCCCGTCGTCCACGCGTCCGAAGAGCTGGCAGCGCAGGGCGCGGCCATCAAGGCGCAGCAGAAGACGAAGAACGCCACCCCGTTCAAGCTGTTCCTGCGCAAGATCGCGAACATCTTCGTCCCGCTGATCCCGGCCCTCATCGGCTGCGGCATCATCGCCGGTCTCAACGGCCTGCTGGTGAACCTCGGCTGGCTGACCTCGGTCACCCCCGCTCTGGCCGCGATGGCCTCCGGCTTCATGGCCCTGATCGCGGTCTTCGTCGGCTACAACACGGCGAAGGAGTTCGGCGGTACACCGATCCTGGGCGGTGCGGTCGCGGCGATCATCGTCTTCCCGGGCGTCGCGAACATCGACGCCTTCGGCCAGACCCTCTCCCCCGGCCAGGGCGGTGTCCTCGGCGCACTCGGTGCCGCGGTCCTCGCGGTGTACGTGGAGAAGTGGTGCCGCCGCTGGGTGCCCGAGGCCCTGGACGTCCTGGTCACCCCGACCCTGACGGTCCTGATCTCGGGCCTGGTCACGATCTTCGGCCTGATGTACGTGGCCGGCGAGGTCTCCACCGCCATCGGTACGTTCGCCGACTGGCTGCTCTCCACGGGCGGCGCGGGCGCGGGCTTCCTGCTCGGCGGCTTCTTCCTCCCGCTGGTGATGCTGGGCCTGCACCAGGCCCTGATCCCGATCCACACCACGCTCATCGAGCAGCAGGGCTACACGGTCCTGCTCCCGATCCTCGCCATGGCCGGCGCGGGCCAGGTCGGCGCGGCGGCTGCTGTCTACCTGCGCCTGCCCCGTAACGAGTCGATCCGCCGGACCATCAAGTCCGCCCTCCCCGCAGGCCTCCTGGGCGTCGGCGAACCCCTGATCTACGGCGTCTCGCTCCCCCTCGGCCGCCCGTTCATCACGGCCTGTGTCGGCGGCGCCTTCGGCGGCGGTTTCGTGGGCCTGTTCAACCAGCTCGGCGACTCGGTCGGCTCCACGGCCATCGGCCCGTCCGGCTGGGCCCTGTTCCCCCTCCTGGACGGCAACCACGGCCTCGGCTCCACCCTCGCGATCTACGCGGGCGGCCTGGCGGTCGGCTATGTCGCCGGATTCGTCGCCACGTACTTCTTCGGCTTCAGCAAGGCCCTGCTGACGGAGTTCAACGTCTCCCAGGAAACGGTCCCGTCGACGGTCGCCGCCACAGGCGGCCGCCCCACGACGGACCCGGGCACCGCCCCCGGCGCCCCGGCGAAGGAACCGGCGGGCGTCTGACCGGTCCCTCGGAACACCGGGCGTCCGACCGGAACACCGGAACACCGGGCGTCTGATCGGAACAACGGGCACCGCACTACCTCAGGGCCGAGGCAGTGCGGTGCCCGTTCGGCATCTGCCCGCCGCGCCGGCGGTCGTACCCGCCCGCTTCTGCAGGGCTCGTCGTCGCTGACGTTGCGTGCCCCGGGGCAGCTACCGGCGCGCCAGCCCGTGGCGGTCGGCCCATGCGCTGATTGCCGCGGCCAATTCCTCGGGGCGGTCCTCCGGTGAGTGGTGGCCGGCCAGGCCGTGGCGGGAGACCTCCAGGCCCGCGATGTTCTCCTCGCACCAGGCCACGGCCCCCTGGTCGGTCATCGCGCCCGGACCCGGCTCGAACGCAGCGAGCAGCTTGGGCACTTCGGGGCTGGCGGCCAGCCAGGCGTCGCAGTGCTCGATGCGGGCCACGACGTCGGCGGGCTCGGCGTCCAGCGGCATCATGCGCGTCCACGCCAGCACCGGGCGGCGGCTGCGCGAGGTCGGGAAGGGGCGGCGGTAGACATCCAGGTCGGCAGGGTCGAGCGGGGTGGCGAGCGTGTCCGGGAGCCCCTCGATGAACAGCGCCTTCTCCAGGATCATCTCCTCGCCCACCCCAGGAGTACGCAGGAGGGTGAACAGCTCCCGCCCTGCCGCCGGGAATTCGTCGCCGACCAGCGGTTTGATGATCGTCTCGGTGAAGGCGAGGCCACGGACGGTGCCAGGAAGGCGAGCGGCGCGGTCGAAGGCGAGCGCGCCGCCCCAGTCGTGGCCGACGAGGACGGCCTCGACGAGGCCGAGGGCGTCGAACCAGGCGTCGAGGTAGCGGGCGTGGTCGTCGAAGGAGTAGGCGAGGTCGGGCTTCCCGGAGTCGCCCATGCCGATGAGGTCGGGGGCCAGAAGGCGGCGGCCGGGCGCGGCCACACCCGGCAGGACGTTCCGCCACAGGTGGGAGGAGGTGGGGTTGCCGTGGAGGAAGACGAACGGCAGCCCGTCGGGGTCGCCGGACTCGCGGTAATGGAGGGTGGACTCCAGGACGGGGAGGGTGGGCATCGCGGTGTCACTTCGCTTTCGCTACGGGGGATTCAGAGGTTGAGGCGGATTCAGAGGTTGAGACGGATTCAGAGGTTGAGGCTCAGGACGCGGTCGACGGCGATCTCGACGACGACCAGGTCCTGGGGGGCGGGCGGGGCCGTGCGGTAGCGGACGGTGTAGCGGCGGACCGCCTCGGCCAGGCGCTCGGGGTCGTCGGTGACGGCGGCCCGGCCTTCGAGGGTGACCCAGCGGAAGCCGTCCGCCTGGCAGAGCGCGACACGGGCCGCCGGGCCCCCCGCCGCCACGTTCCGGGCCTTGCAGGCTCCCGCCCGGGTGGTCACCCGGACCAGGCCGTCGGACGCGTCGAGGGTGAAGCGGACGGGGGTGACGTGCGGGGTGCCGTCGGGGCGGAGGGTGGTGAAGGTGGCCGTGTCGGGACGAGTGAGGAACGCCCGCGCCGTGAGAGGGAGTTCGAAGGGCGCGCGGCTCATTTCTTCTTCACGCCCTCGTTCCAGATCAGCTTGGCGATGTTCGGCTTCACCGCCGTGGTGATGACGCCCATGGCCGTACGGACGTACAGCCGCTCCTCCAGCTCGCGCAGCATGCTCGCGGCGAGGTCGGCACGGGCGGTGAAGACGCCGTCGGCGCTGGTCTCGGCGGTGCGGTAATCCGTGACGACGGGGTGCTCGAAGAGGCCCGAGGGCCGGACGAACGTCCAGTCGAGATCCGTCCGGCGGATCACGGCCTCCATGCGGCGCATGTCCTCGTGGAGGGTGCGGCCGAGCCGTCGGTTCACCAGCGGGTCGAGCACATGGTTGAAGAAGTGCGCGCCGGTGGGACGCCAGTTGGGGTCGGCGATGCTGGAGCTGACGGTGAGCAGCCGCTCGATGCCGTGGCGGGCCATGGCCCCGGTGATGACGGTGGCGCTCGCCGAGTACGTGGTGACGGTCTCCTTGCTGAAGCGCGCGCCCAGCGCGGAGAGAACGGCGTCCGTCCCGCCGATCGCGGCGTCGACGGCGGCTTGGTCGGTGGCGTCGGCGACGGCCACGGTGAGGCCGGGCCGTGCGGGGAGGGAGCCGGGGCGGCGGGTCACGGCGACGACCTCGTGGCCGGTCGCGAGGGCCTGTTCGGTGAGGTGGCGGCCGGTCGGTCCATTGGCGCCGAAGACTGCGATACGCACGGTGTCTGGCCATCCCTTCGTGTGGTTCGGAACGCCCTTGACTGTGCCGACCACGAAACGCAGGCTCAACGCTGATGAATAACGCCGCCCCTGCCCCCGCCCGCACCCGAGGCCGCCCCAGCGGCAACCCGCCGACCCGCGAGTCGATCGTCTCGGCGGCACGTGCGCTGTTCCTGGAGCGCGGCTACCGGCGCACCACCCTGCGCGCGGTGGCCGGGGACGCCGGGGTCGACCCGGCGCTGATCGCGTACCACTTCGGCTCGAAGAAGGGCCTGTTCGCGGACGTGATGCAGTTCCAGTGCGCCAGTGCACTGACGGTGGACGACGTCCTCGGCGGCGACCCGGCCACCCTCCCCGACCGCCTGATCGACGCGATAACGGGCCTGTGGGAGGACGCCGGCTTCCAACAACTCACCGGACAGGGCGACGAGGCCGCCGAGGCGATCCGCGAATACCTGGAACGCGAGCTGCTGGCCCGGCTTGTTGAATTTCTCGGCGGCCGGGACGCGACCGCCCGCGCCACGGCCGTGGTGACGATCCTCGGCGGCCTCATCTACACCCGCTACCTCAACCCCCTCCCCACCCCCGCCGCCCTCACCCCGGCCGAGACCCGCCACATCCTCGTCCCGGCGCTGCGCGCGGCGCTGGCCCCGAGGCCGCGCACCGCGGCAACCACCGGAGCAGCCCGTCGCGGCTCGCCGCCCTTCGGTGGAGGAAGCGCTCCCCGCAACGGGTGAGACCGACGAGCCCGCGCGTGGTCGCGTCCGGCGCGCGTTCGACGCGACCTCCGGAGCCCTGCCCTCCGTGGCGGCCCCGACGGAAGCCGTCAGGGCTTTGCGCGAAGCGTCGGCTCCCCGGGTTACGAACACGGGGAAAGAACTTTGCAATGACCTGGTGTAGGCAATTGCTTCAGGGGCACTAGATGCCTCGGAGGTTGATAACAATGGTTCCCCTGATACTCGTTCTTCTGCTCGCCCTGATCCTCTTCGGTGCCGGATTCGCACTCAAGGCACTGTGGTGGATCGCAGTTATCGTGCTCGTCGTATGGCTCATCGGATTCTTCGTCCGTCCGGCAGCCAGCGGCGGCAAGCGCGGCCGGTGGTATCGCTGGTAAACAGACCTCATCAGCACTGCTGTGGGTGGTTCCGGGACTTCCGAGTCCCGGAACCACCCACAGTCTTTTCTGCGTTCCCGCACACCGAGACGCAGACACCAGGTGTGAGACCAAAAAGTGCGGGCAGTCGATGTATTGAGCGGCACTCACCATCATCTCGGCGAGTGGAACCGTACCGAATGAACTGTCAAGAAAGGGGCCAATTATGAGCGACAATCTGTGGGGTTACCAGCCTGCAAGTGGTCACACCGCGGGCGCCGATCTGACCGGATATTCGGTCGAGGCAACTGACGGAAGTATCGGCAAGGTCGACAAGCACTCCGACGAAGTGGGCTCCGCCTACCTCGTCGTCGACACCGGCGTATGGATCTTCGGCAAGGACGTCCTGATTCCCGCCGGCACGGTCAAGGCGATCGACACCGCGGAGCGGACGATCTTCGTGGACCTGACCAAGGACGAGATCAAGGGCTCCCCGGAGTTCGACAGGCACAAGCATGCGGGAGACCCGGGCTACCACGCGCAGCTCGACGGCCACTACGGCAAGCACCGCGGCATCTGAGTCACACGCACCGCTGTCAGAGGCGGGGGTCAGCCCGGAGACACGGGCCGACCCCCGCCGTTCAGCTGTCCGGCAGTACGCGTCACGGCACGGCACGAGTCGAGGAAGCCCAGGCCCGGCAGAACAGGGCAAGGAGCAGAAGGGAGACGGCCGTCCGGATCCCGCTCCCACAACTCTTCGGCGCCGACGGCACATTGACAGGGAACTCTGCCAAGCGTTGACTGAGCACGACGGCGCAAGGCTGTGGTGCTCCGGAGCCTCCGGACAAAGCCTTCATTTTCGCTTCGCCCTGACCCCGCGGAACGCAGGACATGTCCCTGCGACCGTGTGGAGGCAGCAATGCTGCTCTGGGTTCTTCTCTTTCTGCTGACCCTGGTGGTCTCCGGGTTCGGCTTCACGATGCACACCCTGTTGATAGCAGCCGTTGCCACGCTGGCCATCTGGATCATCGCTGTCGCGATGCGCGCCCCCCGAAGCGGCAGGCGCCCCAGCACACGAGGCCACGGGTGAGCCGCACCGATCCCCTGACTGCCGAGGATCCACAGGTCACTGCGTCAGCAGCCCCGGTCGGGCGACGACGACACCTACGGCTCCAGCCCGCCCGTCTTCTCTCAAAGGCGCAGACGTGACGACATCCATGCACAGGCATCACGCAGGTACGTCCGTACGGCACGGGACAGAGACGCCGGCCCCCGAACACAGCAGCGGCCTGCCGTGGATCGCGGACGCCAAAAGGGTCGCACCCAGGGACGCACGGGCTCTGTCGAAGCTGTTCTTCGACCGGATCCAGGTCCTCGACGAGGGCACCCGCGCGTACCAGTACGCCCGGAACACGCTCATCGAGATGAACATTTCCCTGGTCCAGTTCGCGGCAAGCCGCTTCCGTAACCGCGGTACCGGGGCCATGGAGGACATCGTCCAGGTCGGCACAATCGGCCTGATCAAGGCCATCGACCGCTTCGACCTCTCCCGTGGGGTCGAGTTCAGCTCCTTTGCCGTGCCATACATCATCGGCGAGATCAAACGCTCCTTCCGCGACACCAGCTGGGCAGTCCACGTCCCCCGGCGCATGCAGGAGATGCGCGTCGACCTCGCCAAGGCGAAGGAGAACCTCTGCCTCACGCTGGGCAGGGATCCGACGGTCGGCGAGCTCGCCGGGCACCTAGGGGTCGCCGAGGACGTCGTCAGGGAGGGGATCATCGCCGCAAATGGCTACACCGCGGGCTCGCTGGACGTCTGTCCATCGGCCGGGGAGGAGGTGCGCAACGCCCGGACTCACGCCGACCACATGGGCGAGCCTGATCCCCGCATCGAGGTCATCGACAACCTCCTCGCGCTCGCCCCGCTCCTCGGCGAACTCGATCTACGCGAACGCCGCATCATTGATATGCGCTTCGGCCAGGACATGACCCAGGCCCAGATCGGTGACGCCCTGGGCATCTCCCAGATGCACATCTCCCGGCTCCTTGCCCGGGCCCTGTCCAGGCTGCGCCGCGGCATGCTCACCGAATCCTGAACGCGGCCCAGCCACAACAGTGGTGCTCCGCGCTTCGGCACCGAGCGCGGAGCACCGCAGTCGTCAGGGATGAGGGATGAGACGGGTATCGAGAGTCTGGTCGATGATCTGGCGGGCGCATTCGGAGATACGCAGGTTGCGCGCCCGCGCGTAGGCGCGCAGGGCGCTGAACGCGGTGTCGGGATCGGTGTTCCAACGTTCGGCGAGAATGCCCTTGACCTGCTCGATGAGGATGCGTGTGGTCAGGGCACGTTGCAGCTGGGCCTTCTCGGTCTGTTCCTGCCCGAGGTCACGCTGCTGCAGGAGGGCGATCGTCGCGACATCGGCAAGCGCCTGGGCGAGCGATACGTCCTGTGGCGTCAAGGGCTGGATGCCGGTGTGGAACAGATTCAGCGCGCCCACGGCACGGTCCCGCAGCCGGAGCGGAACGACGTGACTGGTCTGAAAGCCGCTACGCCGGGCGTGATCGGCGAAGGCCGGCCAATCAGCGGTGTCCGCGGAACTGTTGAGATCGATGTTGATGCGTGCGGTGCTGGTGCGGTAGCAGTCGATGCAGGGACCTTGGTCGTGCTGCAGGGCGAAGAGTTCCAGCAGGTGCGTGTTCTCGTCGGACGCAGCGATGGTCTGGAGGGTGTCCTTCTCATTGGCCAGGAGTATCCCGGCCGCCGAGACATCGAGCAGGGTGACGCAGTGTCCGCAAAGCTGCTCAAGGAATTCGACGGGATCGAAGTCGTCGATCAGGGAATCCGCCACCTGCACGAAGACCGTTGACACTTCTTGTTCGCGGGACATGCCGTTCATCCACTCGTCTCGTCGGTTACGCCGGATTCCGGCCTGTCGGGGTTGAGGCGGAGCCTCCGGGACACGATGTCCTGCGCCGCTTCCACGATGGACCTGTTGTGTCCGTACGCATAGGCGCGCAGGCGCAGAAGTGATTGGCCGAGTGACAGACCGAGCTGAACGCTGAGCATGCCGCTCGCCTGGTGCACGACTGCCCTGTGCAGTTCGCCCCCAGGTTCTGCGTCCGTCCAGGAATCGAGTTGCATGCCTTCACCACCCAGAAATTGAAGAGTGAGCGCCCCGGCAAGGGCCAGAGCGTCGTCCATCTGCTGCCCCGTCATGGGACCCGGGACGGAGCGCAGGACGGTGAGGATGCCGACCGTGATGCCGCCCATGGCCAACGGGAGGCAGAAGACGGCCCGGATCGGCAGGTATCTCATGGCCGGCAGCAGCGCCGGCCACCGATCGCCGGACACCGTGGTGACGTCCTGCTCCAAGACCGACGCTCTCGTGCGCAGTGTGTCCGGCCCCGGCCCCTCCCCCAGCGTAAATTGCAGGTCGTCGAATGAGGCGCTCGTCCCCCCGGAGGCCCACAGCTGCTCGGTGTCCCGGCCCTGGACCACGAGGGACACCACCGCATGGTCCATACCGAGCACCCTCGCGCAGTCGCCGCTGAGGAGCGGCGTGCCGCGCAGGTGCAGGATCCGCAAGATCTCAGCCATTCCCGGGCTGATCACCGGCGTACGCCTCCTGGCGCCCGGGGATGCCGCGGTCCTGGTCGGACGGCGTTCACAAAGGCGGTTCCGTCCCTGGTGGACGGCGAGTTCGTCATACGGAGTCGAGGCCTCCCCGCACACGCGTGGGTCGGCGTAGGAGCGAACCGTCCGCATCAGGAGCCTGCGCCCCTTCGCGGTCCGGGCCGTACGGACAAGAACCTGTCACCGCATGCCCTGTCACCGTGTGCCCTGTCACCGTGTGCCCTGTCACCGTGTGCCCTGTCACCGTGTGCCCTGTCACCGTGTGCCCTGTCACCGTGTGCCCTGTCCACAGTAGCCGCAAGCGCCCGACGGCCTCAGCGCGTCCCCGTCACGGCAGCCGCCCCGACCGGTTGATCTCGGTCACCCGGGCCCGCAGCACCAGCCCCGGCGGGGCCGGCCGGACGGCTTCGGGCGGGCAGTCCCACTCCGCGCCGCCGCCCGGCGGGCGCAGCTGTACATACGGTCCGACGCGTCCCATCACCCGTCCCACCCGCCCGTCGCGGCCGTCCACCGCGAACGAGCCGGGCTCCGGCAGACACGGTTCAAGTCCTTCAACTGTCATGAGCCGCCGCCGCTTCCCGCTTCTTCTCTTCCAGCTCGGCACTCAGCCGCAGCGCCGTGTCGATCGTGCACCGGCCGAGGTCGACCAGCGGGACCGGTTCGTTGCCCGCACACGACACCGGATCGATCCGCAGCGACGGCAGCTTGACGCCGACCCCCGCCAGCCCGGCCCGCAGCCGCGCCACCGCGTCCTCCGCCGCCCGCACTCTGCCCGCTGCCTCTTCGCGCCGTTCCGTAGCCGTCATCATGATCTTCCCCATTTCCACGCTGAGTAGTTGCCATGCCTACCCAGCGTGGTCAATTCCTCGCTACCGTGGAAGAGGTGCAGTTCCAACACCCGCACGTGTGTCACAGGGAGTCGCCATGCCCGGGCCGAAAAAGCTCGATCCCTCGTCCTCCCCCCGCGCCCTCCTCGGCGCCGAACTCCGCCACAGACGAGAGGCTGCGGGCCTCTCCCAGGACGAGCTGGGCACACCGCTGTTCGTCAGCGGCTCCTTCATCGGCCAGTTGGAGGCGGGTACGCGACGGATGCAGGCCGACCAGGCCCAGAAGCTGGACGAGGCACTGAAGGCGGGCGGGTTCTTCGCACGGAACTGCGTCGCGCTGAAGCAGTCGAAGTACCCGGACCACTTCGCGGAGGCGGCGGAGGCGGAGGCGGTTGCGACCACGATCAAGGAATACGCCGCCCTCCTGATCCCGGGACTGTTACAGACCGCGGCCTACGCGCGGGCCGTTTTCCGGGCGTACCAGCCGACGGCTACGGAGGACGTGATCGACCGGCTGGTGGCATCCCGACTCGAGCGAGCCAAACTCCTGGCCGACCCAACAACACCCATGTTGTGGGTGGTTCTGGACGAGGCTGCATTACGCCGTGAAGCGGGTGGGCGCGTCGTGATGGGAGAGGCACTACGGCACATGCTTGATCTGGCACGTCAGCACCGGTTCATTGTCCAGGTGCTGCCGTTCTCCGCAGGGGCACACATGGCCCTGCAAGGCTCGCTGAAGCTGATGGCTTTCACAGACGCGCCCCCACTCGCCTACCTCGAAGGTCTAGGAACGGGCCAGCTGCAGGACGATCCAGCAGCCGTCCGGCACTATGAGCTGACTTACGATCTGGTTGCGGCCAGCGCATTGTCACCGGAAGCGTCCCTGGCCCTGATCGAGTCGGTGGCGGAGGATTACGCCCATGAAGCTCAGCGGATCTGACTACGACCTGTCCACAGCGACCTGGCGCAAGTCCTCGTACAGCGGCGGGGACGGCGGCAACTGCGTCGAAGTCGCCACCTGGCGGAAGTCCACGTACAGCGGCGGAAGCGGCGGTGACTGCCTCGAAGTCGCAGACGGGCACCCCGGCATCGTTCCCGTCCGGGACTCCAAGGTGACCGACGGCCCGGCGCTCGTGTTCCGGACCGCCGCGTGGGCCGCCTTCATCGAAGACCTGAGGCCCTAGCCTGCCCCCGCCTCGATCCTTCGTGACGGTCCGTCGTTCTGGCGGGCCGTTTCGGCTTGTTGGGCTGCGGATGGGTGTGCCGCAAACCGCTCTGCGGAAATTGGGGCTGCTGCGCCACTCAGCCGCCGGAGCCCTGCGGATAGGTGCGCACAATGTACGCCCAGCGTGCTGCGCCTACTGCCAGAAAGATCAGTGACGGCGCCAGCCCCCAGCGGGCTGCGCGTCGGGCCGGCCCTCCCCGCCCGCCGCGTGAGTTGATCAGGGCCGAGTAGCTCCCCGCGCTCGCCGCCGCTGGCGCTCGTACTCTGGTCGCGTGGGTGGCCGGAGGAGAATCGGTGCCATAACTGCTCTCGACGTCGATCACGTTCGGGCTGGTCACGATCCCTGTGTCGGTGGAGCCAGCCACGGAGTCGCGCAGGTTGGCTTCCGCGATATCCGCATGCGGGACCTGGGTCGGGTGGATCCATTAGGCGGCCCAGCGCTTGCGGAATGGGCTGAAACGTTCGCCAAGAATTCGGCACACGTGCATCGAGTCCGCAACCTCACACCAGGAGGGCACAATGGGCGCAGGAGATTGGCAGAACAACGTCTCTGTGCATCGGGCAGTCTGGGCCAAGCCGGGGGGCAGTATTTTCACCCTCGCTGCCCCGCCGATCGGATCGAGTATTCCGAGCACCCAACACATTCCTATCGGTGCCGTTGTCATCGAATCCGGGGTCGCCGTTTTTGAACATTACACCTTCGGGGCAGATGTCCTTCAGAGCAAGAAGGTCGAGATCCCGCTCTTCCGCGTCCCCAACGACGTGGAACTGCTCCAGGGAGTCGGAGGGTGTTGGCCCTCCGACATTCGATACGACGATCTGCCGTCAGGAGATATAGCACAGTGGACTGTGGCCGAGAGTTACGTCGGATGGAGCAATCCAGACAGAATTCTTCATTTTTCTGCCGAGCTGCACATCCAGGGCACCTCGTGTACCATGCGCCGTCTCGGCTATCAAGTAACGGCTTTTTTCCGTGGCCGAAATGAAAGTGGAACGATCACAGACGTGCGGCTCCGTGAATTCCTGGACGAGTAGCCAGCACCCCTGTATCTTCACCCCAAAACAGCCCGGGGGTGCGTCCGGTGCGTCCGTGACGGGACGGAAGTAGGGCCGGGCCGACGGGTCTGGTCAGGGGTGAGCCACCAGGTGTGGCAACTGTCGGGGCATCCGGAATCGTGTTCGCCAAGCGCCCGGGACTGGCACGGCCGCATCGCCAATTGGTGGATGCCGTCAGCTAAGGGCTGTCCTTGGATGCCCGCTCCAGGATGCAGATCGGCAAGCATCCCCTAAAGTGGTGAACGGTGTATATGTAGTCTGCCGCGATCTCCAGACCGAGCGTTCCGCCAGTAATGAACTAACCGCTCGCGGCAGTATCACTTGCCGGCGGACCCCACGAGGAGGCCGACGTGACCATACGCATCCCGGCCTCACTCATCAATCAGTTGAAGCTTCTGCACGACAAAAAGCGGTCCCTTGAACTGTACGGGGAGACGATCGCGAGAGGCGTCGGAGCCTTCAAAGCGAAGTACAACATTCCAGGGATTTCAGTGGCCATTTCCCGCCACGGAAGGCTGGAATATGCCGAGGCTTTCGGCTGGACCAGACTCCCGTCGTTGGGTGAATCACCGGCCCTGACCGAAACGAACACATTCAGAAGCGCAAGCATCTCAAAGATCATTACGGCCGCATGCATCATGCGACTGGTCCAAGACAAGCAGCTCAAGCTGGATCACACGATTTTCGGATCGAGCGGAGTCCTCGGCACTACTTACGGAACCAAGTCGTACACCGGTTACACGACCCAACAAACCATTCGCCAACTCTTGAATCACACAAGTGGTTGGTCAAACCTGGACACGGTGGGCGCAGGACTGGACCCAATGTTCACGAGCGCCGGAATGAACCGGAGTCAAATCATTGACTACATGCTTGATCAGCGCCCCCCGATGCGGCAACCCGGACTACTGCACGAATACAGCAACTTCGGTTACTGCCTGCTCGGAAGAGTCATTGAGAAGGTCACCGGAAAAACCTATGAACAATACGCCAAGGAGGCGATTCTCAGTAAGTGCGGAATCAGTCGAATGCACATCGGCACGGAGTCCCGCGCGAGCGCCGGATCCGACGAAGTCCACTACTACGCGGAAGATCCACAGGATCCCTACAAGCTCAGGGTAAGTTTGTTTGACTCCCATGGCGGATGGGTCGCATCCCCAATCGATCTACTGAAGCTCGAAAGGGAGATCGGCGTATTCAGCCCAAAGACCGGAATTCTATCAGTGGCCACCAAGTCCGAAATCGCCACGGGATCGACGGATGCCCCCGGCTACGGCTTGGGGCTGGAGATATGGCTATCGGACACGACCATCGCTCCGTATCCACCACCAGGGGCACGAATGGTGAAATACGCTGGACATAGCGGCTGGATGATCGGGACGATGGGGTTCATGATGTCGCGGATGGACGGTTACTCATTCGCATTCTTGGCCAATAAGCAGCCCATGCGCCAAAGCGGAGAACCTCGTCCCTTCGATGCGATCGCGTACATCAGAGACGAGATCATCTGGCCCGCGCTCGCGAGCGCGTCAGGAACGTCGTACGAGTCGTACGACCTCTTTCCTCTGTACGAGAAGTAGCTCAACAACACCGTTGCGTTTGGCCAGGAAGTTGCAGGTCAAGACGAGTTGAACGCAGCAACGGGACTCCTGTGGACCAACGATCGGCGAAGAAGGTCGAGCAAGCTCAGGGGTCCCGTTGCAGGTTCACTGCGTGATCGAGATCTGTCCGGGTTCGTCATGCAAGACCGAGGGCGTGTAGGGGCCGGTGGTAGTCGCGGCCGTGTGGCGGAGGGCGGCGGCGATGTCGGGCTGGCCGTCCTGGCGGAAGAGGCTGATGGCGAGGTTGTGCAGGGAGGCCATGGCGCGGGACAGGGTGCCTGCGCGGACCTTGGAGTCGTCCTCACGGAACGCTCGGTCCCGGACGTGGTGCGTCAGCGGACGACGTCGAAGACGTTCTTCTGCAGGCCGTTGGCGTACGCCTCGTGTTCGACGAGCCGCAGCTTCTGGGCGTCCTTGTCGGTGTCGCTGAACAGACGCTTGCCCGCGCCGAGCAGGAGCGGGAAGACGAGCAGGTGGTACCGGTCGATCAGGCCTGCGTCCGAGAGACTCCGGTTGAGGGCGGCGCTGCCGTGGACGATGATCGGGCCGCCCTCGGTCTCCTTCAGCGCGGCGACCTCGTCGAGCGACCGCAGGATCGTGGTCGGACCCCAGTCCGCAACCAGGTCGTCCTCGGTGAGGGTGGTGGAGACGACGTACTTCGGCATGACCTTGTAGTCGGCGAAATCCTCCATGCCCGGCCAGACCGGACTGAAGGCCTCTTAGCTGGCCCGGCCCATCAGCATGGCGGTGGCTTCCTTCTGCTCCCTGCCCTTGATGTCGAACGCCTCGGGGAGGAACTCCACGTCCTTGAAGGTCCAACCCGAGTTCCGGTAGCCCGGCTCGCCGCCAGGGGCCTCCACGACTCCGTCGAGCGAGATGAAGGCGGTGGTGATCAGGGTGCGCATCGCAGGTCTCCCAGATGTCTCGTGTTCGGGTTCTCAACAGGACTGACTGCGGATTGTGGAGAAACTCATCGCCCATCGCCCGCCGACATGCCGACGCTCCCGTTCTGACGCCGAATGGCCCGGGGCTCGAGCGGCGAGTTCCGAGCGCTCTTTCAGCGGAATGGGTGGAGGGACTGCTTTCCCACCCACCCTCCCTGCCTGGCAGGTTGACTTTTCGTGACCGACTTGCAACGGAGGGTTGCGACGCTCTAGCGTTCCGAATGACGAAACGACCCCCGCCCGGTGCTGGAACACCTGACAGGGGTCTGACCACCTCGATCGAAAGCGCGATCCGATGGCTGCGAGCCAGTTTAGTGTTGCCCCCTCCACCCCGTACGAGCCCCCGCACCCGATGGCCAATCCCGGCTACGGCAAGCGCTCTGCGCCGGACCAGCGCCCCCGAAGCGAGCGCGACTTCGCGCACCTGCCGCCCCGTGAGGCGGCCGTCGCCGCGTACATCGACCGGCTGCCCGACGGATCCGACATCTCCGTGAAGACGCTGGCCAGGTGGCTCCCGTACGGACAGTGCGCCCTGCGGACCGCCCTCAACCGGATCCAGGCTGCCGGGCATCTGCGCCGGGGCAGTGAGTGCGTCGCGACCGAAGAGGTCCTGCTCTGGGTCACCCGGACGTTCTTCTCGCGGACCGCGCGCGATGACGACTGGTGGGCGGCCTTCACCCGGGGCGACGTACCGCAGGAGACGCAACGCCCCACGCGCTCACGGGCGTTCGTCCTGCTGGCCGCCCTGGGCCGGACCGCGCCCTCGCTGAGCCTGTCGGCGGCGGACTGCGTGAGCCTGGAACCGCAGGTCGGCGAATGGTTCGAGCGGGGCGCCACCGAGGCGGAAACACTGCGCGCCCTGACCGAAGGGCTGCCCGCCGTCGTCCACCACGCCGCGTCCCTCGTCCGGCGCCGGCTCATCGACAAGCTGCCGCCCGAGCGGACCGCCCCGGCGGCCCCACGGACCGTCCTGCGCACCCTGGAGTGCAGCGTGTGCCGTGCACCCGGCAGCTCCGAGGCGCTGCGCGGCGGCCGGTGCGGTCCGTGCCGGGACGAGCCGCTGGACGCCTCCGCAGGACCTCCCGGAGCGGTGCCCACCACCGGTGTGCACGAGCGGATGGCGGCGGTCCGGGCGGGCCTCGTCCCGCGGCAGGACAGGACCGTCAAGGCCAAGGAGTCCATGGCGCGCACGCGGCGCTGAACACGCACCTGAACGCCTTCCCGCCGGTCCGTCATCGGCAGAGCGCGTTGTCGACGAGGGTGCGCAGGACGTCCTCCTGCCGGGCCGCCACCAGCGGGTCCCCGGAGCGGCTGTGCGCGGAGACGGTGACCGTGCGGCGGCCGTCGGCGGTGGATGCAGCCCGGACGACGTAGCCGAAGCCGCTCCCGCCGTGTCCGAGGTACTCGCCGCCGCAGGACAGCGGGGTCAGGAACAGTCCCAGGCCGTCCCGGGTGCCCTCCGGGTGGCCCGCCCCCGGCGGCACCGGAACGGTCGTCCGCATCGCGGCGCGTTCCGCGGGCTTCAGCAGCCGTCCGGAGGCCAGTGCCCCGTAGAACCGGTTGAGGTCGCGGGCCGTACCGGTCATCGATCCGTCGGCCCCGCTGTCGAAGGGACGGTAGGGGATCGTGGTGTCGGTCATCGGGCCGTCCGGGGCGAACTGCTGGTAGTTGGCCGTGTGCGGGTACGGGAGGTGGGGCGAGGTACCGGGCGTGTCCGTGTGACGCATGCCGAGGGGGCGCAGGATGCGGTCGTGGACCTGCTGCTCCCAGGACCGGCCGGTGACCGCCTCGACGATCATTCCGGCGAGGACGTAGTTGGTGTTGGAGTAGGCCCAGCGGGTGCCCGCCGGGAAGTCCGGCTCGTGCCGCATCGCCAGGGCGACCAGCTGCGCGGGCCGGTAGGCGCGCCACCGTTCGGCGTAGTAGGTCCGCACGCCGGGGTCGGGGAAGACGTCGCCGATGTAGTCGTGCAGGCCGCTGGTGTGCCGCAGCAGGTCGCGGACCGTGATCGTCCGGCCGTCGTTGCCCGCCCCGGAGACGGTGCCGGGCAAGAGCTCCTCCACCGTCCGGTCGAGGGACAGCCGCTTCTCACCGACCAGTTGCAGGACGACGGTGGCGACGAAGGTCTTGGTGGTGCTGCCCAGCCGCAGATGACCGCCGTCGACGACCGGGCCCCGGCCGACCAGGTCCTGGACGCCCGATACGGCCGTGACCGCTCCGCCCGGAGCGTCCAGGCGGACGGACACCCCCGTCACGCCGGTATCGCGCAGCGCGTCGGCGTCGCGCCGCAGGGCCGGACCCGCAGGGCCGGGATGCGGCGCGGCCGAGGCGGCGGGCGGGAGGGCGCACAGCGCCAGTGTCAGAGCGGCAGTTGACAGCCATGAGCGACGGAAGACCATGATCCGAGGCTAGGAACGGCCGGTGCTGCCCGGCCATCCGGCGCACACCCCTGCGGAACGGGTGACAACCGGATGGACAGCCGGGTGGCGCCCGGGTGCGGTGTCCGCCGGAAGGCGGGCCGCACCCGGGCGTGATCGCGGGCGGGGGATCAGACCGAAGTGCAGGAACGGCCGTTCAACTTGAACGTGCTGGGGGCGGCCGCCGCGCCTGACGCCCTGGTGTTGAACCCGAAGTCGACCGTGGCACCCGGTGCGATCACCCGGTTCCAGGACAGCGGCCGGGCGCTGAGCGTCCTGCCGTGCTGGTCGAACTCGGCGCTCCAGGTGTGGCTGACCGCCTGCTCGCCGGGGAGGAGCCAGGTCAGCTGCCAGGGCGAGACGGGCTCCGAGCCGGTGTTCTTGAGCTTCACCGTGACCGTCGAACCGCTGTTCCAGGGGTGCGAGGTGTAGGAGACCTCGCACGTGCGCGACGCGGTCCCCCGTCCGTCGCCCGCGTCGTCCAGATACGAGGCGATGAAGGCGAGCGGCGCGTTCCAGTTGATGGTCACCTCGTTGGTGGCCCAGGAGCCGATGTCGTCGAGGTAGCACATCGCGGGTGCGCAGTCGCCCAGCTTCTCCGCGGCGACCGGGTCACCGGCGGCGACGGCCGTGAGGTTCGGTCCGCCCGCGATCGCGCCGGCCGGCGGGTGCGGAAGGTCCGGGTCGTTCTGGTGCGCCCAGAAGCGGTGGTGCTGGTTGCGGGAGTCCCGCTCGCCGTAGCCGGTGACGTACGACTGGTTGAGCGGATTGCGGCCGAGGAGGTAGTCGGCACCGCTCAGCACCGCGTCCTGGTACGCGGCTTCGCCGGTCAGGTCGTGGGCCGTGGCCAGCACGATCATGTTGTTCAGGACCTGGCTGTTGGAACCCCAGACGTAGTCCTCGTCCTTCGGGGCGTACGGAAGCCCGTACACCTGCGCGCGGGACTGCGCGGCGTAGCGGTCGGCGGCCGTGGTGACGACGGACCGGACCTCACCGAGCTGTGCCGGTGTCAGACCGTTCGGCACGGTCGCCAGCGTGAGCACGCCCAGTCCGCCGGTGGAGGCCCACGAGATGCCGCCGCCCGCCGGGAAGACCGCGTCGGTGTCGCCGTGCAGCGCGGAGGAGAGCACGGCCTGGCGGAATGCGTCCTCTCCCGTCGTGGTGAACAGCTCCGCGGCGGCCCAGTAGAACTCGTCCGAGACATCGCCGTCGCTGTACGTGCCGCCTCCCGTGCCGTCGTTCGGGTCGGCGAGGACGTCCGGGTGGGCCGCGGCCGCGGCCCAGGCGGTCCGGGCGGCTTCCAGGCAGCGGTCCGCGAAGGCTGCGTCGTACGGGGCGTAGAGGCGGGCGCACTGGGCGGCCGCGGCGGCCAGGTTGAGCGTGGCGGCCGTCGAGGGCGGGTGCAGCTCACGCTGCTGGGGGTCGAGGTGCGGGGCCAGCGGCAGCCCGGTCCAGGCGGCGTCGTGCATCTTGTGGTGGGCCATCCCGGCCAGCGGCTCACCGGCCGGGACCTGCATCCGCATCAGGAACTCCAGCTCCCAGCGCGCCTCGTCGAGGATGTCCGGTACGGCGTTGCCCTGCTCCGGAACCCGCAGCGCGCCGTCCCCGAGCTCCGCGGATTCGGCGTCGTCGGCGGTCAGGGTGCGTTCGTACGTGGCCATGAGCTGGGCCACCGAGATCCCGCCGTTGACCACATACTTCCCGTGGTCGCCCGCGTCGTACCAGCCGCCCGACACATCCAGCCGGTAGTCACAGACTCCGGGCTGACAAGGAACGTCCGTGTCCCCCTTGTTGGGCGCCACACCGATGTGTCCGGCCGGCCGCGCGTAGGCGTCGCCGACGAGGTCCGCATCGATGGGGATGCCGCTGCGGTTGTGGTAGAAGTACGCCAGCGCGTCGGAGCGCAGGCTGTCGTACAGGTCGGCGCGCAGCGAGAACGGCTCACTGACCTGGCCGTCGATCTCGACGGTGTATCCGTCGCCCGCGGTGGTCAGGCTGCTGAAGTCGAAGGTGTGGACCCGCC
The DNA here is from genome assembly GCF_042736635.1 of Streptomyces sp. NPDC060035. Lineage (NCBI taxonomy): Bacteria > Bacillati > Actinomycetota > Actinomycetes > Kitasatosporales > Streptomycetaceae > Streptomyces > Streptomyces sp. NPDC060035. Next base: position 182,158 of record NZ_JBHWVO010000010.1, on the reverse strand, counting down.
GGCGGGAGCTCGGGTCCTCTCCCTGCGGGACGGTCGTGCCGGTGGCGGCCGTCGTACCGTCGGCGGCCTTCACGGACCAGGCAAGCGGTGCGTCGGCGTCGGTCACCACCGTGCCGCTCTTGGGGCCGTGGGGCAGATATCCGACCTGGTTGACGCGGACCGGCGACCCGGTGTCCGGCTCGTACACGGGTGGCTCGGCTCCGCCGCGCAGCGACACGTCGTCGAGGCAGAAGGTGGTCGCGCTGTCGCCGCCCCCGATCTGCAGGGCGACCTGGGCGCCCGCACGGTCGGCCGCGGCGGTGAAGACGTGGGTGACCGTCACGGCGTCCGGTCCGACCGGGTCGGCGGTGGCGAGCTCCGTGGTGTACGGCGCGGTGGCCTCCTGGACGCGGGTCTGGACGGTGAGGGGTTTGCTCGACGTGGCCGTGTAGCTGAGCGTGTAGCTCTCGCCCGCCACGATCGGGATGTCGTTCTGACCGATGATGACGTCCCACGGATTGGCCGTACCGGCCGGGACCGCGGCGCAGAGCCGGCCCTCGGTCACGGCGCCGGACGTGTTGGCCGTCCACCACCAGGGAGCGGTACCGGCGGCGAAGTCGCCGTTGGCTATCTGTTCGGGGCCGGGGTCGGCCTCCTGGGCACCGGCCGTGCCGGGCACCGCCAGTGCCGCTGCGAACAGTAAGGCGGCGGCTGACATCCCGAACACGCGCCGCCCGTGCCGGGAGCGGGCGGGCGCGGGCCGCGCGGAGAGTGGTGAGGCATTCACCAGGAGGACCTTTCGTCGACTGGGTGCGGGTGGTGCAGGAGCCGGGAACTTCGAGCAATGGGAGCGCTCCCACAGCATTGTGGGGGCGGATCGCCGGTTCCGCCAGGGTCATGACAGAGAATGCGCGGGAGGGCTTCCCCTGCCCCGGCGAGCCCTTCCCGGCACCGATCACGCCAGGGGCGAAATTCACCGCTTCGATACATATGCAGAGCCTTCAGGGCCATTGGGTGCTTATATCGCTCCGGGAGCGGTCGCCGTGCCCACGTCTACAGGTCAGCGAGGTATCCAGGTGCAATCCGCCGATCGCGGAGGGGAAGCCGGACAGCAGACGGAGGAGCCCGATCTCGACCAGCTGATGCTCTGGACCGCCGAAGGGGACCGGGAGGCCTTCACCGGCGTCTACGACATGGCCGCCGGGCCGGTGATGGGCCTGGTCCACCGCGTACTGAGAGATCCGGCGCAGTCGGAGGAGGTGGTCCAGGACGTGCTGCTCGAAGTGTGGCGTACCTCGGGCCGGTTCAAGCCCGACCGCGGCAGCGCGATGACCTGGATCATGACCCTGGCGCACCACAGGGCGGTGGACCGCGTACGGGCGTCACAGGCCGGCGCGGAGCGCGAACGCAAGGCGGCGCTGTTGCACTCCGGGACGCCTTACGACGAGGTGACGGAGCGGGTGGAGACCCATCTGGAGTGGCAGCAGGTACGCCGCTGTGTACGCGCGCTCACCGACATCCAGCGCGAGTCCGTGACCCTCGCCTATTACGGAGGGCTCACGTGCAAGGAAGTGGCTCAGTCGCTGTCCGTACCGCTGGGGACGGTCAAGACCCGTTTGCGGGACGGACTGATCCGGCTCCGCGACTGCCTGGGGGCGACGCGGTGAGCCCCGCGGACCCGCATGAATCATCCGGCGCCTACGCCCTGCACGCACTCCCCGAGGATGAGCGTCTGGCCTTCGAGAGGCATATGGGTGAGTGCGAGTCCTGTCGCCGGGAGGTCGCCGAGCTGCAGGCGACGGCCGCGCTGCTGGGGCGGGCGGCAGCGGTGACGCCGCCCGCCGCCCTGCGGGAGGAGATCCTCCGCAAGGTGGCCACCATGCCGCAGGAGGCGCGCGGACGGCGGGAGGCGTCCGGGCCGCAGGAGGCGCCCGGGTCGCACGAGACGCACAGGCCGCGCGAGACACCCAGGCCACAGGCGGCACCCCTGCAGCCGGAGGCGCCGTTGCCGCAGGCCGCCGGCACGGCCCGCGGCCAGGCGCGGCAGCTGCCGCGCCTGGCGCTCGCGGCCTCCGTGGCAGCCGCCCTGGCCGGCCTCGGCGTCGCCACGTGGCAGTACCGGGAAGCGGCGGACGCCAGAGCGGCGACCCAGCGGGCACACGAACGGCAGGACAACCTGGCACGGGTACTCACGGCGCCCGACGTCCGACTCGAAACCCAGCAGCTGCGCGGCGGCGGCACCGCCACGGTCGCCGTCTCGCGCAGCGAGGACGCTGCCACGCTCGCCGTGTCCGGCCTGCCGCAGCTTCCTGCGGGCAAGGTCTACGAGGCCTGGTTCATCGAGGACGGGTCACCCGTGCCGGCCGGGCTGCTCAGCCGGAACCCTGGGCGCCAAGTGGCCCTGCTGGACGGGTCGGTGGACGATGCCACGGCGGTAGCACTGTCCGTCGAACCGACCGGGGGTTCCCCGCAGCCCACCACCGTCCCCTTCGGCTCGGTCGACCTCCCTGCCTGACACGGTCCGTTCGTACATTTTTCGCGATTCACCCCAAACCTTCTCCCCGGTGCCTCCGAATCCCTTGTGTAAAGCCACTCACGGCCTCGGTGCCGTATCCGACAAGGCCGGGACCCGAGTTCCCGGACCGAATGCGGGAGTACACCGCTGACGCGGGTGGCCGATCAGTGAGAGGGAGGTGAGTCCGATGACTGTTTCCGTCCGAGTCCGCCGCCTGGTGGCCGGAGCCGCAACAGCCGGTCTGCTGGCCGGTGGTGCCGCTCTGGGCGCCGCCGGGACAACGACCGCTGCCCCGGCACCCACGGCCGCGACCGCAACCGTCACCGGCGACCACGACCACAACGACCGCTGCACCTGGAAGAAGGGGCACTGGGAGAAGAAGTGGGTCAAGGGCCACTGGGAGAAGAAGTGGCACAAGGAGCACCGCTCCGACCACAAGAGCTGGCACCCCGGTTACAAGGACCACCACGGCACGTGGCACGCCGGGTACTGGCAGCACGAAGGCAAGCTGCACAAGGGCCACTGGAAGAACGTCTACGTCCCCGGCCACTGGGACACGCACTGGGTCAAGGGCCACTGGAACTGCCACCACAGGTGAGCGATCCGTATCCCATCAGCTCAGAACGGGGTTCCCGGGCCGAGGCCCGGGAACCCCCACCGTTGACTCCGGCACCACACCGTCCGGCGTCCCGCAAGGACGCCGCGTCCTCATCGGGACACCGCCATGACCACAACGACCGCACCCCCACCCGTCACATCCGGCCGGCTCGGCACGCAGACCATTCCCCTGCCGCCCGGCCCGGAAGCCCCCTCGCATGCCCGCCGGGCAGTCGTCGCCTTCCTCCACCGGATCCGGCCCTCGCTCGACCCGGGCCGCCTGGACGACGTCCTGCTGATCGTGTCCGAGCTGGTCACCAACGCGGTCCGGTACGCCCCCGGGCCCAGCACCCTGACCCTGACCACCGCCGCGAACACCCTGGACATCGCGGTGACCGACTGCTCCTGTGTCCCACCGGCCCCCCGCGTCCCGGATCTGGCCGACGGCACCGGCGGTATGGGCCTGCACATCGCAGAGGACCTGGGAGCCCGGGTGTTCACGGAGCCGCTCGCGGACGGCAAGTGCGTGCACGCGGCCTTCGACGACGCCTGAACCCCAGCAGCCCGCGCCGTCGATTGGAAGCGCTCTCAGCCTGCCGGCCGGTCCCGGCGCTACCCTGTAGGCGATCCGGCGGTGCCATGTCCGTCCCGTGCCGCCGCCCAGCTATGAGGAGCGCCCGCCTTGGCCGAGCAGCACCCCGGGTCCCGGCCCACCCTGGAAGCCGTCGCGACGCTCGCGGGTGTCTCCCGGGCCACCGCGTCCCGGGTCGTCAACGGGGGCGACGGGGTGCGCAAGCCGCTGGTCGACAAGGTGCTCCGGGCCGTCGAGGAGCTCGGGTACATCCCCAACCACGCCGCCCGGACGCTGGTCACCCGGCGGACCGGGGCGGTGGCCGTGGTCATCGCGGAGCCGGAGATCCGGATCTTCTCGGACCCCTTCTTCTCCCAGCAGCTCCGGGGCATCAGCAAGGAGCTGGCCGCCCACGACACCCAGCTGGTCCTGCTGATCGTGGAAGGGCCCGCGGACTTCGACCGGATCGCACGCTATCTGTCCGGCGGCCATGTCGACGGGGCCCTCGCCTTCTCCCTGCACACGGACGACCCGCTGCCCGCGATCACCCGGCGGGCCGGGCTGCCGACGGTGTACGGGGGCCGGCCGAGCTGGACCGCGGGCCCCGGGGAACAGGCCGTGCAGTACGTGGACGCCGACAACCGGGGCGGGGCACGGGTGGCCGTGCAGTACCTGCGGGATCTCGGGCGGAAGCGGATCGCGTACATCGGGGGGCCGCCCGACCAGACCTCGGCCATGGACCGGCTCGACGGCTACCGGGACATCCTGCTCGAGACGGACCCGACGCTCGTGACCGAGGGGGCGTTCACCGTGGAGAGCGGGGGGCGGGCGATGTCGGAACTGCTGGAGCGGCGGCCCGATCTGGACGCGGTGTTCGCGGCCAACGACCTGATGGCCTCGGGGGCTCTGCGGGTGCTGCGCGAGCGCGGGATCGCGGTGCCCGAGCAGGTCGCCCTGGTCGGATTCGACGACATGGACTCGGTGGCCGAGACCGCGGATCCGCCGCTCACCACCGTCCGGCAGGACATCGAGGGCCAGGGCCGGCTGATGGCCCGGCTGCTGCTGCGCGGTCTGGACAAGGACCGTACGGGGGACGACCGCCTCGACTCGGTGATCACCCCGACCACGCTCGTACGGCGGGCCTCGGCCTGAGAGGCACGGGACCCGCCGCACGCAGAGACACGTCGAGGGACGCGTTCAGGATCAGACGTACGGAATCTTCACCACCGCCGCGTCCGTACCGGTCTGCACCTGGGACGTGCCGTTGCCCAGCGCGTTCCAGATCTCAAGACGGACCGTTCCGGCCTTGAGGTTGCCCAGGCTTCCGGTCACCGCTGCGGTGCCCGAGGCCTGGGTGTACTCCTCCCACCCCGTGACCGGGTCGGTCGCGAAGTAGCGGAAGGTCTCGACCCGGTCGAACGTGCCGTCGCCGGTCAGGTCGTAACTGATCCTGACCTGCGGGGCGAGCCCCACCGTCGTACCCGCGTCGACCCGCAGGCGGAACGCGGTGGACGCTCCCGCTGCGAGCGTCCCGTCGACCTTCTTGATCTCGTAGACGGTCGGCCTGTACGGCGTGCCGTCCCGGTTGACGCCGTCCGCCGAGGCCAGCGTGTCGGTTCCCGCCGCGCCGTCCGTGGCGGTGGTGAGCGTGCCGCCGGACTTCAGCCGGAAGGTGTTGCCGGTGGACGGACCCGGCTCCTCGGGGTCGGGGTCCGGGTCTCCGCCGCCGGTGCCCGTGCCGGTGGCCGTGGAGCGGGCCGGGACGGAGAGGGTCGCGCCGTCGGAGAAGGTGACGGTGCGGGCGGTGGAGTCGTAGTTGTGGGCGGCGTAGGTGCGGACGCCGTTCTTGGTGAAGACGGCGGACGTCGGGATGTTCCCGCTGACGGTCAGGTCGGGGGCGCCCACGCTGTCGAGCGTGGTGATCCAGTGGTACGTGTGCGCCTTGGACTCACCCTGCTCCGGGGTGTAACCCGCGTTGCCCGCGTCCCACTTGGCCTTCGCCACGGCCGGATCGGCCAGCGACTCGAACGACCACAACAGGTCGCGCCACTCGACGGCCGGTCCGCCGTTCTCGCGCTCCATCTCCGCGATGTTCCGCTTGATGGCGGCCTTCTCGCGGGCCAGGTGCAGCGAACCGCCGGTGACGGGGAGGACGTTGATGCCGTGGATCTCCTCCGGGTTCGCGGTCCACCAGGTGGAGTACGCGCCGCCGCTGCCCCAGACCATGCCGACCGTGTCGTGGCCGAAGGAGCCGGGGAAGACCTGCTGGTCGGCGTCGAACCAGTACTGCGTGATCGCTTCGGACTCGGTGGTCAGCAGGTAGCTGCCGAGGTCGCGCAGCCCGGTGTCACCCGTTGCCGCACCCCACAGGACGAGGCCCGCGCTGAGGTTGATGGACTCCGACGAGGACTCCTGGTTGTTGCCCGCCGCGAAACCCTGGTGGCCGGAGGCCCAGCTGTGGCCCGCGTACACGTCGAAGCCGCGCAGGAACGGGTACGCGGTGTCCGTGCGGCTGGGGTTGGCGGTGTCCCGCACCAGGGTCTTGACCATGGTGCCCCAGGCGGAGTCGGCGGCCCATGCCTGGTCGTACTGGGCGACGATCGCCGCCGCGTACACGTAGTAGCTGTAGTGGAAGTGGTGGTCGTTGAGCTCGGTGTCGCTGCCGTACGAGGCCGGGTAGCCGGTCAGCGTCTTCCAGTCCTTGTCGTAGCTGAACTCGCTGGCCCCACCCGCCGTGAACCACTCCTGGAGGCGGCCCTTCATCAGGCCCAGCAGCTTGTCCCGGACGGCCGTCTGGCCGATCTGGTCGGCGACGGGCACCAGCTGGGCGAGGCGGCCGAGCGCCTTACCGGTCCAGTACGTGTCACTGGCCCCGGAGAACGGGTCGGAGGCGTTCGCGACCTCGTTGAGGTATCCGGTCAGCCTGGCCTTGTCGACCCCACCGGATGCGGGGAGGGCGGGCAGCACGCCGGAGTTCTTCTGACTGGTGGTGAAGGAGGCGGACTCCCTCACCTTCATGGTGCCGCGCGGGGAGACGTAGGTGTACGGCGTGAGCGCGTCGGAGGTGTGCAGCCACTGGTGGCGGTACAGCGCCTGGATCGTGCCCCGCTCGGTGCCCTCCTTGGCCTCCGTGGTCAGGCTGTAGGTCGCCTTGACCGTGCCGCCGGTGGACTCCCAGCTCACCTTGGAGCCGGTGACGAAGCTGAAGGCGTACTTCCGGTACGTCGCGAGCGCGTCCGTGGAGGGCAGCACGGCGAGCGAGAAGTAGTCCTTGCCGCCGAGGCCCGCGGTGATCGTGGAGCCGGAGACCGCCCAGTCGCTGCCGGTCGGGGCGAACAGGGCGTAGTGGTGGCCGGCGACCGTGATGCCGAGGACGTTGCCGTTGTCGGCGAAGACGGTGGGGGTGCCGGCCGTGGTGATCCGGGCGTCGCCGCCGGAGCCCTTGGCGTACACGAAGGGCATACCGTGCCCGATGGTCGTGCGCAGGGTGCGGGCGCCGTCCGACCAGTACGGGGTGACGGTCCAGTCGGACCAGTCGTCGGCCTTGGTGTCCGGGGAGTTGAGGCCGCTGAGGCCGACGGTGAGGTCGGCCTTGTGGGCGAACTCGTACTGGCGGCCGTCACCGACGACCGCGGGCGTGGTCGGGTAGCCGACCTCCAGGCCGCCCGAGGTGGCCTGATAGGTCAGCGGGTGACCGTACATCGGGGTGGAGTACGGGTTGTCGCCGTAGCGCTGGTAGGCGAGGGAGGACCACCAGTCGTTGGTGGGGACCGGCTTGTCCTTCGCCGCCGCGGTGACCTTCGGCGTGACGGGGGCACCGGTGTTGGTGGTGGGTCCGGAGGTACCGGCAGGGCGGCTGTCGGTGTAACTGCCGGAACCGGCGGGGACGGTGGCGGCTGCCGCCGGGGATGCGGCAGGGCCCAGACCCACGGCGGCCAGGGCGATGGCCAGGACCGTCGCCGCTGCAGGTCTGGAGAGGTTGGCGTGCATGGGCAGCACCTCGGAGTCATGGGGGGCGGGAGCGCTTTCGAGAGCGCTCTCAATTGCCAAGGAACGTAAAACTTCTGAAACGTAAGTGTCAATAGAACTGACACGCACGGTCGTTGAGCGTAATGCGCAGCCGTTATGCGTTCGAGTCTTGACGGCGAGGGAACCCTGGGGGACGCTCCAGACGCAGGTTTTGAGAGCGCTCTCAGGCGCTCGGTTCACCCCGAAGCCAAGGGAGGCTTCCCATGCCCATCACCCGAGCCGCCAAGAGAGCCACCGTCCGCCTCGGCGCGGTCGTCCTCGCCGGAACGCTCCTCGCCGCCTGTGGATCCGGCACGCCGGACTCGTCCGACAGTGCGAACGGAAAGGTCACGCTGACCGTCGACCTCTTCGGATCGTTCGGCTACAAGGAGGCCGGGCTGTACGCGGAGTACGAGAAGCTCAACCCCGGCGTGACCATCAAGCAGACCGACACCGAGGACGAGGCCGACTACTGGAAGTCGCTGCAGACCCGGCTGGCCGGCGGCGGCGGGCTCGCCGACGTACAGGGCGTCGAGGTGGGCCGGATCGCGTCGGTCACCCAGCAGCAGTCCGACAAGTTCCAGGACCTGAAGGAGTTCGGCGCCGACAAGCTCGAGGACCAGTTCGCCGAGGCCAAGTGGTCGGCGGCGACCACCAAGGACGGCAAGATCCTCGGTCTCGGCACCGATGTCGGGCCGGAGGCGATGTGCTACCGGACCGACCTCTTCGAACAGGCCGGGCTGCCCACCGACCGCGAGGAACTCGCCCAGAAGTGGTCCACCTGGGACGGCTACCTGGAGCTCGGCAAGCAGTACAAGAAGAAGGCCCCCGCCAAGAGCGCCTGGCTGGACAGCATCGGCAGCCTCTACCAGGTCGTGATCGGCCAGGAGAAGGAGCGGTACTACGACGCTTCCGGTGAGCTGATCTACGAGAAGAACCCGGCGGTCAAGGCAGCCTGGGACACCTCGGTCGAGGCGGCAGGGGCCGGGCTGAGCGCCAAGCTCGACCAGTGGTCGCCGCAGTGGAACCAGGCCTTCGCCGCCGGTTCCTTCGCCACCATCCCGTGCCCCGCCTGGATGCTCGGCTACATCAAGGGCCAGGCCGGTGACACGGGCAAGGGCAAGTGGGACGTCGCCAAACTGCCCGGCGGCGCAGGCAACTGGGGCGGCTCCTACCTCTCGGTCCCGCGTGCGGCCGAGCACAGGAAGGAGGCGTACGAGCTGATCAAGTGGCTCACCGCCCCCGAGCAGCAGGCCAAGCTCTTCCACAAGCAGGGCAACTTCCCGTCCTCGACGGGCGCGATCGAGAAGGTCGCCGCCGCCAAGGACCCGTACTTCTCCGACGCACCGATCGGCCAGATCTTCGGAGACGCGGCCAAGGCGTCCCCGGTCCAGGTGCTGGGTGTGCACGACCAGAACGTGGTCCAGCAGCTGACCAACGCGCTGAGCGAGGTCGAGCGCAAGGGCACCTCGTCGGACAAGGCGTGGGAGACGGCGAAGAAGGGCGTGGCGAACGTGATCGGCTGACGCCCGTCACCGCCCCGACCGTTCTCCGACATCCCGTCATCACTTCGCCGGGGCCGGTCCTCCTCCGCAGCACGGCGGACCGGCCCCCGCCCCCGTAACGCCCCCGAGGCCCCGACTCCCCCGCCCGTATCTCCCCGAAGGGCCGCACCGTGACCCTCACCGCCACCGCGAAGGCCGCGCCCCGGGCGCCCGGACCCGGATCCGACGACGGTCGGGCCGCATCCCTCCGGCGCACCTGGCACAAGCTCTCGCCGTACGCCTACATCGCACCGTTCTTCACCCTCTTCGCCGCCTTCGGGCTCTTCCCGCTGCTCTACACGGCGTTCGTCTCGCTCTACCGGGTCGAGCTCCAGACGAGCGGCGACATGGAGTGGCGCGGCATCGCCAACTACACGGCGCTGTTCACCGACGAGTACTTCTGGATCTCGCTGCGCAACACGTTCACCATCGGCGTGCTGTCCACCGTCCCGCAGCTCGCGATGGCCCTGGGACTCGCGCACCTGCTCAACTACAAGCTGCGCGGGCGCACCTTCATCCGGACGGCGATCCTGCTGCCGTACGCCACCTCGGTGGCCGCCGCGACGCTGGTGTTCGCCCAGCTCTTCGGCCGCGACTTCGGGCTGATCAACTACGCGCTGGGGCTGGTGGGCTTCAGCCCCGTGGACTGGCAGACAGGAACCGTCGCCTCTCAAGCAGCCGTGTCCACCATCGTCGTCTGGCGCTGGACCGGCTACAACGCGCTGATCTACCTGGCGGGCATGCAGTCCATCCCGGGCGAGCTGTACGAGGCCGCGGAGATGGACGGGGCGTCCCGCTGGCGGCAGTTCATCCATGTCACGCTGCCCGGTCTGCGGCCCACGATCGTCTTCACGGTGATCGTGTCGACGATCGGCGCCACGCAGCTCTTCGGGGAGCCCCTGCTCTTCGAGGGGTCCATCTCCGGCGGCATCTCGCACCAGTACCAGACCCTCGGCCTGTACATGTACGAGCAGGGCTGGGGCTTCTTCCACCTGGGCAGGGCCGCCGCCATCGCCTGGGTGATGTTCGTCCTGATCGTGGTGCTCGTCGGGGCCAACGCCCTCGTCGTGCGCCGCCGCGCCCGTAAGGAGGCCGGCCGATGACCACGCTCGCCGCACAGCCGACGGCGCCCGAGACCGTACCGCCCGGGACTCCGCCCGGCCGGCGCAGGAGGCCGCGGGCAGGGCGGGGCATGCACGGCGGCTGGCTGTCGTACCTGATCCTCGGCTTCGCCCTGCTGATCTCGGCGTTCCCCTTCTACTGGACGATCGTCGCGGCCAGCCGTTCCAATGCGGACCTCGCGAAGGTGCCGCCCAGCCTGCTGCCCGGCCCGAACCTCATCAAGAACTTCGAGGCGGTGCTGGAGGAGGCCGCGATCGGCAAGGCGCTGCTGAACTCGTTCATCGTGTCCGGCTCCATCACGGTCGGCACCGTGCTGACCTGCACCCTGGCCGGATTCGCCTTCGCCAAGCTGCGCTTCAAGGGCCGCGGCGCGCTGCTCGCGCTGACCATCGGCACGATGATGATCCCGCCGCAGCTCGGGGTCATCCCGCTGTTCATGCTGATCGCCGAACTCCAGTGGGTGAACCAGCTCCAGGCCGTGATCCTGCCCGGACTCGTATCGGCCTTCGGGGTGTTCTTCATGCGCCAGTACCTGGTGCAGTCGCTGCCCGACGAGCTGATCGAGGCGGCCCGCGTCGACGGCGCGTCGACCGCGCGCATCTTCTGGTCCATCGTGATCCCGGTCGCCCGGCCCGGCATGGCGGTCCTCGGCATGCTCACCTTCATGACCGCGTGGAACGACTTCTTCTGGCCGATCATCGCGCTGTCCTCGCAGGAGCCGACCGTGCAGGTCGCACTGCGGCAGCTCGGCGGCGGCTACGTCCACGACCAGTCGGTGATCATGGCCGGCACCCTGCTCGGCACGCTCCCCGTACTGCTGGTCTTCGGATTTCTCGGCCGCCAGATCGTCGGCGGCATCATGCAGGGAGCCGTCAAGGGCTGAGCCCTCCCCGCATCGCCCCCCACACGCACCGACTCACCTCCTGGAGTGCCTGACTCATGACCGCTGTCGATGCCCGCCCCGACACCGTGGCGGGGCTGCGGTTCCCCACCGGATTCCGCTGGGGGACGGCCACCGCCGCCTATCAGATCGAGGGAGCGGCCTCCGAGGGCGGCCGCACCGAGTCCATCTGGGACACCTTCAGCAGAACCCCCGGCAAGGTCCGCAACGGCGACACCGGTGACATCGCCGCCGACCACCTGAACCGGATGCCGCAGGACGTGGCGCTGATGAAGGAACTCGGCGTCACCGACTACCGCTTCTCGGTGTCCTGGCCCCGGGTCCAGCCGACCGGCCGGGGCCCCGGCATCGAGCACGGCCTCGACTTCTACCGGCGGCTCGTCGACGAACTGCTGGCCGCCGGCATCCGGCCCGTCGCGACGCTCTACCACTGGGACCTGCCGCAGGAGCTGGAGGACGCGGGCGGCTGGCCGGAGCGCGACACCGCGCACCGGTTCGCCGAGTACGCCGGAATCGTGGCCCGGGCGCTCGGCGACCGGGTGACCACCTGGACGACGCTCAACGAGCCCTGGTGCGCGGCCTTCCTCGGATACGGCAACGGCGTCCACGCCCCCGGTCGTACGAGCCACCTCGCCGCTCTGCGCGCGGCCCACCACCTCAACCTGGCGCACGGCAGCGCGACCGGCGTCCTGCGGAACCAGCTGCCGTCCTCGGCCGAGGTCTCGCTGACCCTGAACCTGCACGCCCTGCGCCCTCTGACCGACACCCCGGCGGACCACGACGCCGTCCGCCGGATCGACGCCGTCGCCAACCGGATCTTCCTCGACCCGGTCTTCCACGGACGGCTGCCGCAGGACCTGGTGGAGGACACGGCACCGGTGACCGACTGGTCCTTCGTCCGGGCCGGGGACCTGGAGGTCATCTCCGCGCCCCTCGACTCCCTCGGCATCAACTACTACTCCCCCACCGTCGTTTCCGCGGGTTCGTCGAAGTCCCCGTCCGAGTGGGCGGGCGCCGAGGCGCACGTGGCGTTCACCCCTGCGGCCGGGCCCCGCACCGCGATGGACTGGCCGGTGGACGCGGAGGGGCTGTACGAACTCCTCACCCGGCTCAGCGCCGAACTGCCCGGCCTGCCGCTGATGGTCACCGAGAACGGGGCCGCGTACGACGACTACGCCGACCCGTCGGGCCAGGTCCACGACCCGGAGCGGGTGGCGTACCTGGACGCGCATCTGTCGGCCGTGCACCGCGCGATCGGGGACGGCGTGGACGTGCGCGGGTACTTCCTGTGGTCGCTCCTGGACAACTTCGAATGGGCGTACGGCTACAGCAAGCGGTTCGGCATCGTCCACATCGACTTCGCGACCCAGCGCCGCACCGCGAAGGACAGCGCCCGCTGGTACGCGGACGTCATCGCCCGGGGCGGCCTCGACCGCCCCTGACCACCGGCCCACGTGGTGGGGGGCGCCCGGGGGGGCCCGCCGGGCCCCCCCCCGCGGGCCCCCCGGAGCCCCCGGGCCCCGCCGC
>NZ_JBHWVO010000010.1:0-169384 GCF_042736635.1 Streptomyces sp. NPDC060035 | reverse complement strand
CCCGGCGCGGTGCGGGGGGTCGGAGTCTCGGCCTCCGGGCGCCCACCCACGGCGCTACCGAGCTGTCACCAGGGTCCCGGCGCGGGTGGTGCCACCACCGGCGGGCGGTCGTCGCAGGTGATCGTGTTCGGCAGGAGCCACGGCGCGAGCCAGTCGCCCGTCGTACCGCCGCCGTCATTGCCGCCGAGGTCGGTCAGGGTGAACTCGGAGCCGGCCGGGGTGAAGTGGAAGGACCCGCAGTTGTTGACGCCGACCGCGCCGACATTGCGGGCGTCCACGTTCTCGAAGGTCGCCGAGCCCGCCGCGCGTGCGCTGACCACCGACGTGCCCGTGCCGTCGACCTCGATGTCCTTGAAGTGGACGCCCCGGATCCTGTACCGGTCCTTCACCGGCCAGTCGGTGACCAGCATGATCGCGTTGTAGGTGTTGTCGAGGAAGTCGTTCCCCGTGACCCGGATGTCGGCGTCGATGTCCCGGTCCAGGGCGAAGAACCAGATGGCCCCGAGCCCGATGTTCCAGTTCAGTTCGTACGTACCGGAGCGGACCGTCGTGTTGTCGGTGAGGTCCAGCCGGCCCCTGAACGCCTCCGCGCCGAAGCGTGCGCCGACGTGCAGGGCACTGCCCTCGCGGACGGGGTCGGCGACGAGGTTGCCGGACACCGTGTTGTCCGTACCGCCGTAGATCGCGATGCCGTTGGCGAGCACCGGGCTCTGGACGGTGTTGCGGGCGAAGGTGTTGCCGGTGTTGGCGTTCTTCTCGGACCACATCGCGAGGCCGTCGTCGCCGGAGTTGCGTACGAAGGTGTGGGAGACCGTCGAACCCGTCACCCCGCCGTGGAAGTTGATGGCGTCCGCGATCTGGTCGACGATGACGTTGTTCGTGATCCTCAGATGCGACATCGGGCCGTCGAACCACATGCCGACCTTGGTGTGGCGGATGTGCAGCCCGTCGATGGTGGAGTCGCTCATCGCACCGCCGATGCCGTTCACCTGGTCGGTGTCGATGCGCTCGCGCACGTCCCCCTCGATGGCGAAGCCGGACAGATGGACGTTGCGGCTGCCGCCGTCGGCCGCGTCCTTGCCGTAGAAGCCGGCACCCGTGTGGACCGAGCCGTCGGCCGCCGGGGGGTCGAGGGCGATCTCGCTGCCCTTGAACTTCGTGTACCAGCTGCCCGCACCCCTGATCGTCACGTCGTCGACGATGATGTGGCGGTTGACCTGGTACGTGCCCGGCGGGATGTACACCGGGAGGTTCTTGCGCTTGGCGTGGGCGATCGCCCTGTCGACGGCACCCGCGGAATCCCGCCGCCCGGACGGGTCGGCCCCGAAGGCCAGCACGTTCGCCGCCCGGAGCTCGACGTGCGGGAGGCCCACGAGCTCGGAGTCGAGCACGTCGATGACGGTCCATGCGGCGCGGCTGCCGGCCGGGACCGTCAGGCGGACGGTGTCGCCCGCGCGGTACTTCCTGCCCAGCAGCAGGCGCTGCTCGTCGTAGAAGTGGTTCGGGCGGAACGGCTTGGTGATCGTGGGGGCGGGTGTCGTCCCGCTGGGGACGCAGGCGCATTCGGTGATCCACCAGCCGGGCTGGAGCAGCCCGGCCTCGGGGTCGTTGGTGAACGGGTACTGGTTGTACAGCCAGGCGTACTGCGAGGTCAGCGTCATCGTGGAGCGCTTCTTGCCGTTGACGGCGACATCGAGGGGTGCGGTGATGCCGCCCCCGCCCGGGGCGTCCGGAATGCTGTAGCGCACGGTGATCGCGTCGGCCGCGCGCGGCAGCGTGAACTCGACGTGCCCGCCCGGCGTCAGCCTGACCGCCCTACGGCCCGAGGCCTCGGCGGGCAGCGTGTACGCGGTGCGGTCGGGGCCGATGACCGTGCCGTTCGTCGCGGCGTTCTCCGCCTCCTGCTCGACGAAGGGGACCTCGGCACCGCGGCCGGCGACCAGCGCCGGATCGAGGGCCGCCCGCGTCACCGCGGGCGCGGGGGTCCGTTTCCCCTCCGCACCCGTGGCCGGGGCGCCGCACAGGGCGCCGAGTCCGACAACGGCGGCGGTCAACGCGGCGACCGTGATGTTCCGTGACATCGCATGCCCGTTTCTCTCGGAAGGTGGGGCGACAGTAGGGCTCGACACAGCGCCACCACAAGCCTTTTGCGAGAACCTTCCAGGGCAATGATGAATGCATGCACAGTCACGTCATCTTTTTGCGTTCCCTGTTCGCGTGCAAAGCAGCCGGTCCGGAGCTCAGGCCCCCACGGCCCCGTCGACGCCCTCCCGCAGGAAGTCCGCGTGCCCGTTGTGACGGCCGTACTCCAGGAGCACGTGCACCATCACCATCCGCAGCGAGACCTCCTCCTCCCAGCGCGGCTGCAAGCCCAGCAGGTCCAGGGACTCGGCCTCCCGCTCGATGCGGCGTGAGTTCTCCACCTCGGCCTCCCAGGCGCCGAACGCCTCTTCCCTGGTCGAGGCGCTCGCGTCGTACGCGGCCTGGAAGTCGATCCGGTCGGACCACACCATGGGCGCCTCGTTGTCATCGAACACACGGCGGAACCAGGCTCGTTCCACCTCTGCCATGTGCCGCACCAGTCCGAGCAGCGAGAGCGTGGACGGAGGCATCGACCGCTGCCGGAGCTCCTCGTCGTCCAGCCCCTCGCACTTCATGGCCAGGGTGGCACGGTGGTAGTCGAGGAAGGCCCGCAGCGTCTCACGCTCGCCGCCTGAACTGGGCGGCCCGGTCCGGGAGTCAGTGGTCACCGGTGTGCGCTCCTTCTGGATGGGTGCAAGGGGCCACCAGTATCCGGTACCGCCACGATCAGGTGCGATCAAAAGGTGCGGGGACCGAGTCGGTGGGGGTGCGGGCGGACCGCGCCGGTGGGGGTGCGGGCGGGCCGCGCCGAGCGGGGCGCCCGCCGTTCCACGGCGATGCGGACGGTCCCGCGGACGGACCCGGCCAAGGCCGTGGCGCGGCCGTTGCCGCCCGGGGTGGAGCCCCATGCGTTCCCGTCCCCCACCGCTCACCGCAAAACGACGCCGGCCCCCGGGACGAATCCCGGGGGCCGGCGTCGTACAGGTACTGCGTGGAGCTGCTGATCCCGAGGGATCAGAAGTCCATGTCACCGCCCGGCATGCCGCCCGGAGCAGCCGCAGAGGCCTTCTCCGGCTTGTCGGCGATGACGGCCTCGGTGGTGAGGAAGAGCGCGGCGATGGACGCGGCGTTCTGCAGAGCGGAGCGCGTGACCTTCGCCGGGTCGATGATGCCCTCGGCGATCATGTCGACGTACTCACCGGTCGCGGCGTTGAGGCCGTGACCGATCGGCAGGTTGCGCACCTTCTCGACGATGACGCCACCCTCGAGACCACCGTTGATGGCGATCTGCTTGAGCGGGGCCTCCAGCGCGAGCTTGACGGCGTTGGCTCCGGTGGCCTCGTCGCCCGTCAGGTCGAGCTTCTCGAAGACGGCCGTGGCCTGCAGCAGCGCGACGCCACCACCGGCGACGATGCCCTCCTCGACAGCGGCCTTGGCGTTGCGCACCGCGTCCTCGATGCGGTGCTTGCGCTCCTTGAGCTCCACCTCGGTGGCGGCGCCGGCCTTGATGACGGCCACGCCGCCGGCCAGCTTCGCGAGGCGCTCCTGGAGCTTCTCGCGGTCGTAGTCCGAGTCGGAGTTCTCGATCTCGGCACGGATCTGCTTGACGCGGCCCTGTACCTGGTCGCTGTCACCCGCTCCGTCGACGATCGTGGTCTCGTCCTTGGTGATGACGACCTTGCGGGCGCTGCCGAGCAGGTCGACGCCGGCGCTCTCGAGCTTGAGACCGACCTCCTCGGAGATGACGGTGCCACCGGTGAGGATGGCGATGTCGCCGAGCATGGCCTTGCGGCGGTCACCGAAGCCCGGAGCCTTGACGGCGACGGACTTGAAGGTGCCACGGATCTTGTTGACGACCAGGGTCGACAGAGCCTCGCCCTCGACATCCTCCGCGATGATCAGCAGCGGCTTACCCGACTGCATGACCTTCTCGAGCAGCGGAAGGAGGTCCTTCACGTTGCTGATCTTGGAGTTGACGATCAGGATGTACGGGTCGTCGAACGACGTCTCCATACGCTCCATGTCGGTCGCGAAGTACGCCGAGATGTAGCCCTTGTCGAAGCGCATACCCTCGGTGAGCTCGAGCTCCAGACCGAAGGTCTGGGACTCCTCGACGGTGATGACGCCTTCCTTGCCGACCTTGTCCATCGCCTCGGCGATCTTGGCGCCGATCTCGGTGTCGGCAGCGGAGATGGAGGCCGTCGAAGCGATCTGCTCCTTGGTCTCCACATCCTTCGCCTGCTCCAGCAGAGCGGCGGAGACGGCCTCGACGGCCTTCTCGATGCCACGCTTGAGAGCCATCGGGTTGGCACCCGCGGCGACGTTGCGCAGGCCCTCGCGGACGAGCGCCTGGGCGAGAACGGTTGCGGTGGTCGTACCGTCGCCGGCGACGTCGTCCGTCTTCTTGGCGACCTCCTTGACCAGCTCCGCACCGATCTTCTCGTACGGGTCCTCGAGCTCGATCTCCTTGGCGATGGAAACACCATCGTTGGTGATCGTGGGCGCGCCCCACTTCTTCTCGAGGACGACGTTTCGGCCCTTGGGGCCGAGGGTGACCTTGACGGCGTCGGCGAGCTGGTTCATCCCGCGCTCGAGACCGCGCCGTGCCTCCTCGTCGAACGCGATGATCTTGGCCATGTGAAGTGGTCCTCCCGGACAGGGGTGGATTTCTCCGGACCGAGAGGCGCCCGCGACGGACGGCCAGCGTGCTCAGCGGTTCCTTGCCCCACTGAGCCTGCGGGCCTCACCGGCCCGGTCCAAGTTCTGTCACTCTCACCTGGAGAGTGCTAACGCCAATGATTAGCACTCGACCCCTGCGAGTGCAAGCGTCCCCCTCCAAATGTGGACACCCACGAGGGGCCGCGCCGGACGCACGGAGGGCCCGTACCCCCTTTCGGAGGTACGGGCCCTGCGTGTGTGAGTAGTGTCGTTGGCCGACCGCGCCGAGCTCAGCCGACGGCGAGCTTGACCATGTCCGCCTGCGGCCCCTTCTGGCCCTGCGAGATTTCGAATTCAACTCGCTGACCCTCTTCGAGGGTGCGGTATCCGTCCATCTGGATCGCGCTGTAGTGGACGAAAACATCCGCACCACCGTCGACCGCGATGAAGCCGTACCCCTTCTCCGCGTTGAACCACTTGACGGTGCCCTGAGCCATGCCTAACTCCCCTATTACTGGCCCTTGCACAGGACCGCACTTCGCGGGCCCGGGTCAGAACTCACCCTCCGACAGGAGAGGGTGGCGTGCGCCGGAACGCGTCGACCGCGGCCGAATGTATCTGCCCAACTGCCCTCTGCAACAGGTCAATCGGACGAGAATTCTGGGCATGGCTGAACGCCCGGATAGGCAGAACTCGTGAGATTCCAGGGCAAGTCGGGCCTGACAAAGGCCACTTATGGCGCAATGGGTTCACGTACTTTGGCTGCTTCTTATCGCGACCGGGCGCATTCTCATATGCGGGCGGCACAGGCAGCGGAGGGGACTTCCCCAACTGTACCGCGCTCAACCATGCAGAATTGCCCCCTCCGCTTCTCTTGCGGAGGGGGCAATGGTGTTCACGCTGCGAAGTCGAACAGGACGGTCAGCCTCCGGCGACGGCCGGGATGATCGAGATGCCGGCGCCCTCCGGGGTGGCCGTCTGCAGGCCGCCCTCGAAGCGCACGTCGTCGTCGTTGACGTACACGTTCACGAAGCGGCGCAGCTTGCCCTGGTCGTCCAGGACGCGGGCGGCGATGCCCGGGTGGTTCTTCTCAAGGGACTCGATGACCTCGGAGAGGATCGTGCCCTCGGCCGGGACCTCGGCCTGACCGCCCGTGTAGGTGCGGAGGATGGTGGGGATACGGACCTTGACGCTCATGGGGTGCCTTCCTTCGGTCTCGGGTGGTCAGCTGGCCGCGAGGCCCGCGTCGCGGAACGCGTCCAGGCTGGGCCGGATCGTGGCCGACAGGCCGGTCGTCGGGGCGACGGCGTCCAGCGTCTTCAGGCCGTCACCGGTGTTCAGGATGACCGTGGTCAGCGACGGGTCGAGCAGACCGGCGTCGATCAGCTTCTTCGTCACGCCGACCGTGACACCGCCCGCGGTCTCGGCGAAGATGCCCTCGGTGCGGGCCAGCAGCTTGATCGCGTCGACGACCTGCTCGTCGTTGACGTCCTCGACGGCACCGCCGGTGCGCCGGGCGATGTCCAGGACGTACGGGCCGTCGGCCGGGTTGCCGATCGCCAGGGACTTGGCGATCGTGTTCGGCTTCTGCGGCCGCACGACGTCGTGTCCGGCCTTGAAGGCGGTGGAGACCGGGGAGCAGCCCTCCGCCTGGGCACCGAAGATCTTGTAGGGCCTGTCCTCGACCAGGCCGAGCTTGATCAGCTCCTGCAGACCCTTGTCGATCTTCGTGAGCTGCGATCCGGACGCGATCGGGATGACGATCTGGTCGGGCAGCTGCCAGCCGAGCTGCTCGCAGATCTCGTACGCCAGCGTCTTGGAGCCCTCGCCGTAGTACGGCCGGAGGTTGACGTTGACGAAGCCCCAGCCCTCGCCGAGCGGGTCGCCGATGAGCTCCGAGCAGAAGCGGTTGACGTCGTCGTAATTGCCCTCGATGCCGACCAGTTCGCCGCCGTACACCGCGGCCATGACGATCTTGCCCTGCTCCAGGTCGTGCGGGATGAACACGCACGAGCGGAAGCCGGCGCGGGCCGCCGCTGCGCCCACCGCACCGGCGAGGTTGCCGGTGGAGGAGCAGGAGAGTGTGGTGAAACCGAAGGCGCGGGCGGCCTCGACGGCGATGGCGACGACACGGTCCTTGAAGGAGTGCGTCGGGTTGCCGGAGTCGTCCTTGACGTACAGGCCGCCGGTGACGCCCAGCTCACGGGCGAGGTTGTCGGCCTTGACCAGCTTCGTGAAGCCGGGGTTGATGTTGGGCTTGTCCGCGACATCGGCGGGGACCGGCAGCAGCGGCGCATAGCGCCAGATGTTGTCGGGACCGTCGGCAATGCGCTTCTTCAGCTCTTCGGGGGAGCCGCTCGGCAGGTCGTACGCCACTTCGAGCGGCCCGAAACAGGACGCACAGGCGAAAATGGGACCGAGCTCGAAACGCTCGCCGCATTCGCGGCAGGAAAGCGCTGCGGCGGAACCCAGGTCCACGGCAGAAGATTCGGTGTTCGCTGCAACTGTCTGAACAGACACGATGGCGGAGGCCCTTTCTCCTCATCTTCCTTGCGACGTATTTCGCCACAAGACGGAATTGGCACCTTCCCCACCGTGACCTCGCGGTCGGCAGGAGGGTTGCCGGGACTTCAACGGGCCGTTCCCTCAGTCCCTCTGGATGAGCGCTATGGCACCGGACCATCGATCCGGGCATTTATTCGCGGACCGACCCCGACATGCGAGGGCCATCCGCGTTGTTCAAGACTGTAACCGAAGCCCCGGACGATTGAGATAGTCGTCCGAACCGCGAGATGGATCACATACAGGGAGTATCGACCGTGCTGGAAGAGGTGGAACGCTGGCTGACCAGGCGTTCCTGGTCGGCTGCCGACCGCCCGCTGGAACGCCTCACGGCCGCGCGAGCGAGGGATCCGCACCGCGCCGGAGTGAGCGTCGTCCTGCCCGCCCTGAACGAGGAGGCGACGGTCGGCGAGATCGTCGAGGAGATCCGGCGCGAGCTGATGGAGAAGGTCCAGCTCGTCGACGAACTGGTGGTGATCGACTCCGGTTCCACCGACGCCACCGCCGCGGTGGCGCGTCGGGCGGGTGCCAGGGTGGTGCACCGGGACGCGATACTCCCCCGGATACCGGCCGTACCCGGCAAGGGCGAGGTGCTGTGGCGGTCACTGCTGGTGACCAGCGGTGAGATCGTCTGTTTCATCGACGCCGACCTCAAGGACTTCTCGGCGGACTT
This sequence comes from Streptomyces sp. NPDC060035, assembly GCF_042736635.1. Lineage (NCBI taxonomy): Bacteria > Bacillati > Actinomycetota > Actinomycetes > Kitasatosporales > Streptomycetaceae > Streptomyces > Streptomyces sp. NPDC060035. Next base: position 161,409 of record NZ_JBHWVO010000010.1, on the reverse strand, counting down.
CGTCTCCGGGATCGTCGGCCCGCTGCTGACCGACCCCGAGGTGCAGTTCGTCAAGGCCATGTACGACCGCCCGCTCGGAGAAGCCGCAGGCCAGGGCGGCCGGGTCACCGAACTGGTGGCGCGCCCTCTGCTCAATCTGCACTGGCCGCAGCTGGCCGGCTTCGTCCAGCCGCTGGGCGGCGAGTACGCCGTACGCCGCTCCCTGCTCGAACGGCTCCCCTTCCCCGTCGGTTACGGAGTGGAGCTGGGCCTGCTCGTCGACGCACTGCACACGGTGGGCCTGGACGCGCTGGCGCAGGTGGACGTCGGCGTACGCAAGCACCGCCACCAGGACGGCCAGGCACTCGGCCGGATGGCGGCGGCGATCTACCGCACGGCCCAGCTGAGGCTCTCCCGGGGGCATCTGGTGCGGCCCGTTCTCACCCAGTTCGAACGGGGCGAGAACGGCTTCGTACCGCACACCCACGCGGTGGACACCGAGGAGCGGCCGCCGATGCGCGAGATCGCGGAGTACGCGTCCCGCCACGCGGCGTGACGTTTCGCGGTGGGCTTCGCGTTTGGCGGCTCACCGAACGGGCTAGGTTCGGGTACATGGTCTCCGAGCACACTGCCAAGGTCCTCGTCGCGTCCAATCGCGGCCCCGCGTCCTACGCGCTGCGCGAGGACGGCACGCTCGATGCGAAGCGGGGCGGGGGCGGCCTCGTCTCCGGCCTGAGCGCCGTCGAGGACAAGCTGTGGGTGTGCGCGGCCCTGGGTGACGGCGACCGCGAGGCGGTCCGGCGGGGTGTGGCAGAGCCCGGCGTCCGCATGCTCGACATCGACGCCGGGGTCCACGACGACGCGTACAACGGCATCGCGAACTCGGTGCTCTGGTTCGTGCACCACATGATCTACCAGACGCCGCTGGAGCCGGTCTTCGACGCCGGATTCCGGCGGCAGTGGGCGTCCTTCGAGGCGTACAACCGTGCCTTCGCCGAGGCCCTCGCCGAGGAGGCGGGCGTGGGTGCGGCGGTCCTGGTTCAGGACTACCACCTGTCGCTGGTGCCCGGCATGCTCCGCGAGCTCCGCCCCGACCTGCGGATCGGCCACTTCTCGCACACTCCGTGGGCCCCCGTCGACTACTTCCGGTTGCTGCCCGACGACATCGGCGAGCAGCTGCTGCGCGGCATCCTGGGCGCCGACCGGGCCGCGTTCCTGACCCGCCGCTGGGCGGACGCGTTCATCGGCTGCTGCACGGAGATCCTGGGCGGCACCGGCCACACCCGGATCGGGGTGCACGGGCTGGGCGCCGACGCGGACTTCCTGCGCCGCCGCTCCCACGAGGCCGACGTGGACGAGCGGATGGAGACACTGCGGGAGCAGGTGGGCCCCGGCAGGCGGACGATCGTGCGGGTGGACCGCACCGAGCTCTCCAAGAACATCGTCCGCGGGCTGCACGCCTACCGGGCGCTGCTGGAGGAACACCCCGAATGGCGTGAACGCGTGGTGCACGTGGCGTTCGCCTACCCCTCGCGGCAGGACCTCACCGTGTACCGCGACTACACCGCCGAGGTGCAGCGGGTCGCCGACAGCATCAACGCGGAGTACGCCACGGAGGGCTGGACCCCGGTCATCCTCCACGTCGACGACGACTTCGCCCGCTCGCTCGCGGCGTACCGGCTGGCGGACGTGGCCCTGGTCAACCCGATCCGCGACGGCATGAACCTGGTCGCCAAGGAAGTCCCGGTCGTCTCCGACACCGGCTGCGCGCTGGTGCTGTCGCGGGAGGCGGGGGCGTACGAGGAGCTCGGCGAGGACGCGATCGTCGTCAACCCGTACGACGTGTCGGCCACGGCGGCGGCGCTGCACGAGGCGCTGACGATGGAGGACGGCGAGCGGGGCGCGCGCACGAAGCGGCTGGCTGCTGCGGCGACCGCGCTGCCGCCGCAGCAGTGGTTCCTGGACCAGCTGGACGCGCTGCGCGGTTAGGGCTTTCGGAGCTGCCGGGCCAGGGCTGCCAGCAGGCCCACCACGGCTGCCGGGCCCGGCAGCAACAGGTCGGCACGCTCGGCGAGTTCGGGAACCTCGGTGCCGCTGCAGACCAGGAGGCCCGGGGTGCCGTCCGGACCCTCGGCGCGGAGCTTCTCCACTGCGGCGTACGCGGCGAGGTCGCCCAGATCGTCCCCGGCGTACAGCACGGACTCGGCCTCCGTCTTCCGTAGGTACTCCGCGAGTGCCACACCTTTGTCCATGCCCGGCGGGCGCAACTCCAGGACGAGGCGGCCCGGTTCGACGATCAGCCCGTGACGGGCGGCGAGATGCCCGAGAGGTTCGCGCAGGGATTCGAACGACGCCTGCGGGTCGTCGGCCCGCCTGGTGTGTACGGCGAGGGCCTGCCCCTTCTCCTCGATCCAGGTGCCGTGCCAGGCACCCACCTCGTGCAGGACGCCCGGGAGTTCGGCGCGGACGGCGGCGACGCCGGGGTGCGGTGTGGGGGCGTGCACGGTGCCGGTGACGGCGTCCCAGCGTTCGGCGCCGTAGTGCCCGAGGACGACGAGGTGATCGAGGCCGGGCACCCCGGCGAAGCCGCCGTACCGGACCGCGACGCCCGCGGGGCGGCCGGTGATCACGGCGACGGAGGCGACCTGCGGTGCGAGCGCGGCGAGCGCGGGTACGGCGCCGGGATGGGCGCGGGACTGCTCCGGGTCGGGGACGATGTCGGCGAGGGTGCCGTCGAAATCGAGCGCGATCACGGCGCGGTCGGGGCGGGCGAGGAGTGCGGCGAGGCCTTCACGGCCGGCCTGGGTGGACGGGGTCGGCAGGGGGTGGTCCGGGTTGCTGCCCATGCTTCGAGCGTATCGGTGACGGGGCGATCGTGGTGCGCCACGATCGAGCCGGGCCGGCGATCGAGGACATCCGTGCGGCGGAGCTGCCGGCGCCGGGTCAGCGCCGCCCGCGTCTCGCGTCCCGCACCCTGCGCAGCCGGTTCACCGTCACCGGGTCCGCCGCCAGCGCCCGGCGGTCGTCGATCAGGGCGTTGAGGAGCTGGTAGTAGCGCACCGGCGAGATGCCGAGCTGCTCCCGGATCGCCCGTTCCTTCGCGCCGGGTCCGGCCCAGGAGCGCCGCTCCAGGGACAGCACCGCACGCTCCTGGTCGGAGAGCGGGTCGTCGTCGGCGGTCATATCAACCAACCTACTCCGCGGCCTCCGCCTGACGTGCCGCGGTCGAGATCTCCCCGAGGACGCTCTCCGGGTTGCCGTTCGGCTCGACGGCCGAACCGATCTTCCCCTTGATCGCCTCGCTGGCCTGCGCCCAGGACGTCTTGCCGAACGGGTACAGCTGGGAGTTCGGCAGCGCCTCCAGGAACTCGTGCAGCGCCTTGTACTTCGCGTCCGTCTCCATCGCCCCGGACGCACTGCCGGTCACGGGCAGCAGGTCGTACTCGTCGGCGAAGGCCAGCACGTTGTCGTCGTTGTACGCGAAGTCGAGGAACTTGCCTATCTCTTCGCGGTGGCCGTTCTCCTTGAAGCCCATCATCCAGTCGGCCACGCCCATCGAGCCCTTGGAGGGTCCGTCGATCCCGGGCAGCGGGACCATGCCGACGTCGATGCCCTTCTTCTCGGCCTCCTGCATCAGCGTCGGGTGGCCGTTGAGCATTCCGACCTCGCCCTTCGTGAATGCGTCGAAAGCCGTCGCCCGGTCGAGCTTGCCGGGGGCGACGGGGCCGGTGAGGCCCTTGCCGACGAGGTTGTCCTTCAGCCACCGGAAGGTGGCGACGTTCTGCTGGGAGTCGATGCTGTACGAACCGATGTCGTCCGTGTAGCCGCCGCCGCCGCTGAGCAGCCACATCATGGTCTCGGCCTGGGACTCCTCGGGGCCGAGCGGGAGGGCGAAGGGGTAGGTCACATCGCGCTGCTCGAGCGCGTCCGCGTCGCTCTGGATGTCGTCCCAGGTCTGCGGGGCATCGATGCCCGCCTTCGCGAACAGGCCCTTGTTGTAGAAGAGCAGCCGGGTGCTGGCCACGAACGGCAGACCGTACAGCTGTCCGTCGACCTTGCCCGCGTCGCTGAGCGAGGGAAGGAAGTTGGACTCGGTGCGGATGGCGAGCATCTCGTCGGCGGCGTACAGCTTGCCCGCACTGGCGTAGTCGGCGTACGCGCCGATCTGCGCGATGTCGGGGGCCTTGCCCGCCTTCACCATGTCGGCGACCTGGCGGTCGACGTCCTTCCACGAGTAGACGTCGACGTCCACCTTGATGCCGGGGTTGGCCTTTTCGAACTTCCCGGCGACGTCGCCCCAGTACTTCTCGGAGCTGTTCTCCGCCCCGGTGCCGTAGTCGGCCGCGACGAACTTCAGGGTGACCTCCCCCGAGCCGCTCTCCGTGCCGCAGCCCGACAACGTCGCCGTCATGCCGAATGCGGCCGCCGCCGCGGTCAGACCCACCAAGCGCCGCTGCACAGACCTGCCCCTCCCTCTGGGTTCGCACCGATGTCGGATCCGGCGATGAGCCGCGATCCTGCCCCACGTCCACCGCAGAGGTCTACACCACCGCAGTATCGATTCGGCAATCTATCCGACCCGTCGGGACCGGTTACAAGCGGGACGGGCCGGGCACACCGCACGGTCATTTTGTATGCATGGTCAACAAACCGCGATAGTGGACTAGACCTTTTAGGGGTCGCCGGGCGAAACTGTCTCCCGTGAGACACGTCATCGCCCTCGATGTGGGCGGCACAGGAATGAAGGCCGCACTGGTCGGGGCCGACGGCACCCTGCTCCACGAGGCGCGCCGGGCCACCGGCCGCGAGCGCGGGCCCGATGCGGTGGTCGAGACCATTCTCGGATTCGCGACGGATCTGCGCGCGCACGGCGAGGAGCACTTCGGTGCGCCCGCCGTCGCCGCCGGGATCGCCGTGCCCGGGATCGTCGACGCGGAGCGCGGGATCGCGGTCTACGCCGCCAACCTGGGCTGGCGGGACGTGCCGCTGCGGAGACTGCTCGGTGAGCGGCTCGGCGGCCTGCCCGTCGCGCTCGGTCACGACGTCAGGACCGGCGGCCTCGCCGAGGGCCGGATCGGCGCGGGCAGGGGCGCGGACCGCTTCCTGTTCGTGCCGCTGGGCACCGGCATCGCCGGGGCCATCGGCATCGCGGGCACCATCGAGGCGGGTGCTCATGGTTACGCGGGCGAGATCGGCCACATCGTGGTCCGGCCGGACGGCCCGGACTGCAACTGCGGCCAGCGTGGCTGTCTGGAGACCCTGGCCTCCGCGTCCGCGGTGACCCGGGCCTGGGCCGCCGCGTCCGGGGACCCGGACGCCGATGCCGCGGACTGCGCGAAAGCGGTGGAATCGGGAGATCCAGCCGCACAGCGCGTATGGCAGGACGCCGTCGACGCACTCGCCGCCGGGCTGGTCACCGCGCTCACCCTGCTGGACCCCCGCACGCTCATCATCGGTGGCGGCCTGGCCGAGGCAGGGGAAACCTTGTTCACACCACTGCGTGCGGCTGTCGAGGAACGCGTCACGTTCCAGAAGCTGCCTCACATCGTCCCGGCGGCCCTCGGGGACACCGCCGGATGCCTGGGCGCAGGGCTGCTCGCCTGGGATCTTCTCTCCACGGAGGTATCCGCCTGATGGCCGGACGCGCAGACAGCACAGTTCTCGCAGGTGCCCGGGTGGTGCTTCCCACCGGGACGGTCGAGGACGGCCGGGTGATCGTCGAGGGCACCCGGATCGCCGGCAGCACGCCGGAGGGCGCCCGGACCGTCGACCTTTCGGGCCACTGGGTGGTCCCCGGTTTCGTGGACATGCACAACCACGGCGGCGGCGGCGCGTCCTTCGCCACCGGCACCGCCGAGGACGCCCTGACCGGAGCGCGCACCCACCGCGAACACGGCACCACGACCGTCGTCGCCTCCACGGTCACGGGCGACATGGACTTCCTGGCCCGGCAGGCCGGCATGCTCTCCGAGCTGGTGGAGCAGGGCGAGCTCGCCGGAATCCACTTCGAGGGGCCCTTCATCGCACCGTGCCGCAAGGGCGCCCACAGCGAGGAACTGCTCCGCCACCCCGACCCGGCCGAGGTCCGCAAGCTGCTCGACGCGGCACGCGGCACGGCGAAGATGGTCACCCTCGCCACCGAACTGCCGGGCGGCATCGAGTCCGTACGGCTGCTCGCCGAGCACGGGGTCATCGCCGCCATCGGGCACACGGACGCGACATACGAGCAGACCGTCGAGGCGATCGAGGCGGGCGCCACCGTCGCCACGCACCTCTTCAACGCGATGCCGCCGCTCGGCCACCGCACACCGGGTCCGATCGCCGCCCTCCTGGAGGACGAGCGGATCACCGTCGAGCTGATCAACGACGGTACGCATCTGCACCCCGCCACCCTGGAGCTCGCCTACCACCGCGCGGGCGCCGACCGGGTCGCCCTGATCACGGACGCCATGGACGCGGCCGGGGCCGGCGACGGCCGCTACGTGCTCGGCCCGCTGGCCGTCGAGGTCAAGGACGGCGTCGCACGCCTGGTGGAGGGCGGCTCGATCGCAGGCTCCACACTGACCCTGGACGCGGCGTTCCGCAGGGCCGTCACGATCGACCGGATCCCCGTCGACGACGTCGTGCGGTCCATCTCCGCCAACCCGGCACGGCTGCTCGGCCTGTACGACACGGTCGGCTCGCTCGACCCGGGCAAGGACGCCGACCTCGTGGTCCTGGACGCGGACTTCGCACTCAAGGGCGTCATGCGCCGGGGCGAGTGGATCGTCGAGCCTCCACTCGGATGAGGGCGTCCTCCTGTTGACGCCCTGTTGAACACGTAACGAAGAGACGGCGGTTGGCCCGGAGGTCTGGGACCGCCGCCGGCTCTTTGACATGATCGCCGGGACGGCGCCGCGGAGGAGACGGCGCGCAGGACGAACGACCAAGGAACCGGGGGCCGGTACAGGTGATACTGACCGTCACGCTGAACACGGCACTCGACCTCACGTCCACCGTCCCCGCCCTCGTCCCGCACACCAGCCACCGCATCGGCGAGATGTCCGAACGCCCCGGCGGCAAGGGCCTCAACGTGGCCCGGGTGCTCTCCGCGCTGGGCCACGACACGGTGGTCACGGGCTTCGCCGGAGGCGCCACCGGAGCCGTCCTGCGCGACCTGCTCGGAGCCCTCCCCCACGGCCCCACCGACGCGCTCGTCACCATCGCCGGGAACACCCGCCGCACCCTCGCCCTGGCCGACCTCTCCACCGGCGACACCACCCAGCTCAACGAGCCCGGACCGCACATAAGCGCCGACGAGTGGGCCGCCTTCCTGCGGACGTACGGGAAGCTGCTCCCCGGAGCGCAGGCGGTCGCCCTCTGCGGCAGCCTGCCGCCCGGGATACACGTCGGCGCGTACGCCGAACTGGTCCGCCTCGCCCGCGGCGCCGGCGTTCCCGTCCTCCTGGACACCAGCGGTGAACCACTGCGCCGCGGCATCGCGGCCCGGCCCGACCTCGTCAAGCCGAACGCCGACGAACTCGCCCGGCTCACCGGCGCCCGCGAACCCCTGCGCGCGACGCGTGACGCCCGCCGCCGCGGCGCGCACAGCGTTGTCGCGTCGCTGGGTGCGGACGGCCTGCTCGCCGTCACCCCCGAGGGCGTCTGGCAGGCCGCCCCGCCGTCCGCCGTACGGGGCAACCCGACGGGTGCGGGCGACTCCGCCGTGGCCGGACTGCTGTCCGGACTCGCGGACGGACTGAGCTGGCCCGACCGGCTGGCGAGGGCGGTCGCCCTGTCGACGGCGACCGTACTGGCCCCGGCAGCCGGTGAGTTCGACCGCGCGGCGTACGAGGACCTGTTGCCCCGCGTCGCGGTCGAGCAGCACGCACCCGCCGCCTGAACGGCACAGAAAACACCGCGTCCCGGCTCGCGAGGCGATGACCGGGACGATGGTGGTTCTGCTGAACGGGGCCTACTTGACGTGACCCGACTTCAGCGACAGCTGGTCGAGATTGGCATCGCACTGGTCGCCCTCGCGGCACGACAGCATGAGTGTGTTCGACCCCTTCTTGAGCTGCACATACGCGTACGTCGTCGTCCAGCCCTTCTCGAGGTCGCCGTCCGCGGCGTTCGCGAAGTTCTTCATGTTGATGGAGCGGGGCTCCTCGCTGTTGACCGTGAGCGAGGTCTTGGCGTCCTTGCCCGGCACCCCGTACGTCACGAAGAGCGTGTACGGGCCGCTCTCGGGTACATCGACCGTCCAGGTGGCCGACCGGCCGACCTCGTTGAGGCTGATGTACTGGCCGTTCGCACCCTTGGCGCCCTTGACCGTGTTGTCCAGGGCGGCCGTGCCGCCGAGCGACAGCGTCGCCGCATCCTGCTTGGGCAGCTCGACGGGCTCCTTCGAGGGCTTCGCGGAGTCCTCGGTCTTCGGGGACTCCTCGACCTCACCGGCCGGGCCTGCCGACGTGCCGGCCTCGTTCTTCTTGTCGGAGTCGTCGCCCGTCATCAGGGCGGCGCCGATGCCGATGAGCACGACCGCGACCACGGCGACCGCCGCGATCAGCAGCGCCTTGGTGTTGGGGCCGCCCCGGCCCGGACCCGCACCCCGGCCACCGGGGACCTGCGAGGGGCCCCCGCCACCGGGATAGGTCTCGGGTGCCGCGTACTGCGCGTTCGGCTGCCCGTACTGCCCGTTCTGCTGTCCGTACTGCCCGTTCTGCTGCGGCGGCTGCTGCCCGTACTGCTGCGGGGCCTGCTGTCCGTACGCCTGCTGCTGCGGAACCTGCCCGTACTGGCGCTCTCCGACGGTCCGCACCTGGTTGTACGAGGTTCTGGGCACGCCGGGCTGTGCGGCCGGTCCGGGGTAGCCGTAACCACCCTGTCCGGGCGGCTGGGCTCCTGCCGCCTGCCCGTCCGCGTACAGATAGCCGAACGGATCGTCGTCCTCGGGCTTGCTCGCGCCGTTGTTCCCGGCCGTCATCCCTGGGTCACTCCTCACCATGTCGCCAGCCGTCGCCGACCGGCCGAGCCTACCCCGAACGGAGCACGCGCCGAATTGCCCTCGCCCGACCGTGAAACCGGGGCGGGGTAAGGGGACTACCGGGGCGTGAACGTCAGCCGGCTCGACGGTGAACCTTCGATCGGGACCGCTTTTCCACATACATCCGCTGGTCGGCGGAGCGCAGGACCTCTTCCACGGTCATGCCGCACTCGGCCCAGCCGATACCGAAACTCGCCCCGACCCTGACTGCCCGGCCGTCCACCCGGATGGGCGGAATGATGGCGTTACGCAAGCGTACGGCCAGATCTGCGGCATCTGCAGCCCCCAGACCGTCCGCGAGGACGACGAATTCGTCACCCCCGAGCCGAGCGACGGTGTCCCCGTCCCGTACGCAGGTGGTGAGCCGCCGTGCCACCTCGATGAGAACCGCGTCACCTGTGTGATGTCCGAAACGGTCATTGATGGACTTGAAGCCGTCGAGGTCGCAGAAGAGCACCGCGAGGCCCTTCGCCCCGTCCTCGCGCCCCATGTCGGGCGCCACCGTGTGCACGTGGTGGTCGTACGGGCCGCCGGCCACCACATCGCCCTCGTAACCGTCGGGGCGGTAGCTGTGCGTACGGGAGGTCTCGACGTCCCCGTACGCCGCGTCCAGTGCCTCGATCGCGGTGGACACGACCGAGTGGGGCCTCTCACAGATCCGGGCGCTCAGACGGGAGCGCAGCTCGGCACTGTTGGGCAGACCCGTGAGCGCGTCGTGCGAGGCGCGGTGCGCGAGATTCAGTTCGTTGCGCTTGCGCTCCTCGATGTCCTCGACATGCGTGAGCAGGAAGCGCGGGCCGTCGGCGGTGTCGGCGACGACCGAGTTGCGCAGCGAGACCCAGAGGTACGTGCCGTCCCTGCGCCCGAGCCGCAGTTCCGCGCGCCCGCCCTCCGCGGAGGTCCGCAGAAGGGTGCCGATGTCCTCGGGGTGGACGAGGTCGGCGAAGGAATAGCGGCGCAGCAGGGAGGCGGGGCGGCCCAGGAGACGGCAGAGCGCGTCGTTGGTGCGCAGCAGCCTGCCGTGCTGGTCACCGCCCATCTCGGCGATGGCCATGCCGCTCGGGGCGTACTCGAAGGCCTGCCGGAAGGATTCCTCACTGGCCCGCAGTGCCTGCTGTTCCCGTTCGAGCCTGACCAGGGCGCGCTGCATATTTGCTCGCAGCCGGGCGTTGCTGATCGCAATGGCTGCCTGGGATGCGTACATCTGCAGGGCTTCACGGCCCCAGGCGCCGGGCCGGCGGCCGTTGCGGGGCCGGTCGACGGAGAGGACGCCGAGGAGGTCCAGCCCGCCGCCGGAGGCGTACATGGGGGCGTAGAGACGGTCCAGGGGATGCCACTCGTCCTCGAAGCGCGGCTCGGGGCCCTCGGTGTGCCACTGCGGCACGTCGTCGTCGAGGAGGACCCAGCCCTCGGTGTGCGGTATGAACCGGAGCCTGTCCCAGGCCTCGCCCATGGACAGCCTGCGCTCCCAGGAGTCCCGGGAGCCGACACGGCCGGTGATCAGCGCTTCTGCGGCGTCGTTGCCGGCGAAGGCGGCGACGACGAGATCGCCGTCGGGCCGGACGAGGTTCACACAGCCCAGTTCGTAACCGAGACCGGTGACGATGCCGTCGGCCACGGTCTGCAGCGTGTCCGCCAGACTCCGCGCCGTATTGAGATCAGCGACGGCCTGGTGCAGCTGCCGCATGGTCGCAAGGCGGACGTACGGCTCCGACTCGGCCTCCATTGCTCGCACTCCCCGAGACCTCGACAGCAACTCCAGGTTTCATATCGACGTACTTGTTGCAGTGTCACGGCCACTGAATCACAGTGAGCTGTGCACCCGGTACACAGGGTCAACAAATATTGCGCTCTGTGACTCAAGTCACAACAGAATGATAAGAAGACCACGAGGGCACCTCTGGGGGGCTGCCGCCCCTTCCTGAACGCAAATCCGCAGCACTTCCGGCGGCGCCCCGGGCCGGGGGCCGAACCGACGGGTCCGGAGTCCTAGGACCCGGCTGGTCCCCCGGACCGATGCGACCGCGCACCGTCCGGCACTAGCGTGCCGGATGTGCTGCAGACAACTCCCCCCGGCCCACGCTCCGAAGCCGTCCCCCATGCTGAGGGGGTGAGCAACGACGAATTCCGCGCCGCCCTGGCCCGACTGGCCGCCGGTGTGGTGCTGATCACCGCCCAGGAACCGCCGCTCGACGAGCACGGCCGCGGCGAGGACGTGGGGATGACGGCGACCGCTTTCGTCTCGGTCTCCCTGGATCCCCCGCTGGTGATGGTGAGCCTGCGCAACGACTCACGGATGGACGACCTGCTGGCCGAGCAGCCGCTGTGGGCGGTGTCGGTGCTCTCGGAGAGCCAGCGGCACATCGCTGGACGGTTCGCCATGAAGGGCCGGATCAGCGACCGGCTGCTGTTCGCGGACATCCCCTCCGTACGCGGAGAGGTGACGGGTGCGCCGCTGGTCGACGGAGCGCTCGCCACCCTGGAGTGCCGTACGGAACAGCGGGTCCTGGCGGGTGACCACACGCTGGTGATCGGGCGGGTACTGACCGCCGGACTGCCGAGCGCGGACGGCGAACCGCTCGCGTACTTCAAGGGCCGCTACCGCCAACTGGGCTGACCGGCACGGACGCGACGGCGGCCTGCGCGACGGGTGCGCGGCTGTCACTGCCCTCGCAAGGCATCCGGGGCCCTCGCAACGGATCCGCAGCCGTCACCAGTCGCGGCCGGAGCGGCCCCGCTTCGTGTCGCCGCGCTGCTTCTTCTCGCGCAGCCGGCGCTCGTTGATGCCCCGCGGAATCTTCTTCTTGAGGCGCGGCTTCGGCGGCGGGGCCGTGGCCTCCGCCAGGAGGGCGGCGAGCCGCACGGCGGCCGTCTCGCGGTTGCGCCACTGGGAGCGGTGCTCCGAGGCGCGTACCGCCACGACACCCCCCACGAGCCTGCCCGCCAGCCGATCCAGCGCCCGCGCCTTCCAGACCTCCGGCAGCACCTCGGTGGCCGCCAGGTCGAACCGGAGCTCCACCTGGGAGTCGCTGGTGTTGACGTGCTGCCCGCCGGGCCCCGAGGACCGCGAGAAACGCCACATGAGCTCGGCCTCCGGCAGGGAGACCGAGCCGCGGATGACATAGGGCCCGGACATGACACCCATGTTCCCTGGCCCACAGCCTGTTCGTCACCTTCTTTTGCGGGCGTTCGGCCAGAAGTTCGGCAAAGAAAGTAAAGCGAGCAGGAACCTCGTGGTCTATTGCCTGCGTTATGACGTGTGACGGTAGCTTTCGTGATGGCACGAAGCCCGCACATGACGAGGAAAGGGACTTCCCATGGCAGTAAGCCTGTCCAAGGGCGGCAACGTCTCGCTCACCAAGGAGGCACCGGGCCTGACCGCCGTCACGGTCGGCCTCGGCTGGGACGTCCGCACCACCACCGGCACCGACTTCGACCTCGACGCCTCGGCGATCGCGGTCAACACGGCCGGCAAGGTGTTCTCCGACGGCCACTTCGTCTTCTTCAACAACAAGGCGACGCCGGACCAGACCATCGTTCACACCGGTGACAACGTCACGGGCCAGGGCGAGGGCGACGACGAGCAGATCAACGTCAACCTGGCCGGCCTCCCGGCGGACATCGACAAGATCGTCTTCCCGGTCTCCATCTACGACGCCGAGACCCGCACCCAGAACTTCGGCCAGGTGCGCAACGCGTTCATCCGCATCATCAACCAGGCCGGCGGCACCGAGCTCGCCCGCTACGACCTGAGCGAGGACGCCGCCACCGAGACCGCCATGGTCTTCGGCGAGCTCTACCGCAACGGCGCGGAGTGGAAGTTCCGCGCGGTCGGCCAGGGCTACGCCTCGGGCCTGCGTGGCATCGCCCAGGACTTCGGCGTCAACCTCTGACGTAACAGTTCGCTCCGGGAGCCCCCGGCCGACTCTGTCGGCCGGGGGCTCCCGTGCGTCATGACGCAACGAGCACCTGCCGCCCGCCGCATAGCGGACACGATCCCGCCCCAGTCGGACAAGAACTGGTCAAAAACTTGTGAGGCATTTGTCGGCACACGGTCAAAGTCGTTCATTCGATGGCACGCTCTCCGCTCGTAACCCCCACAGGAACGAGCAACGGAGAAGGCATGACCCCCCACATGAACACCCGTCGCACCGCTGCCCTGGCCGCAGTTGCCGCGATGGTCGTCGTCGGCGTACAGACCGGTTCGGCCACGGCCAACCCCAACACCCCCGACGACACCGCCTCTTCCACCCGCACCGCGCCCGCCACCGCACTCGGCGTGAACACCGCCTCGCAGCGCAGCTCGGCCATCCGCGCCGCACAGACCGACGCCACCGCGGCCGCCGGGTCCCTCGACCTCGGCAGCCAGGAGAAGCTGATCGCCCGTGACGTGATCAAGGACGCCCATGGCACCGTGCACACCCGCTACGAGCGCACCTACGCAGGGCTCCCGGTCCTCGGCGGCGACCTCGTCACCCACACCGCGTCCGACGGCAGCCTCAAGGGCGTGGACAAGGCCACCGAGTCCCGCATAGCCGTGCCGTCGACACAGCCCGGGCTGAAGTCGGCGGCACATGCGCGCAAGGTCGTCTGGGCGGGAACAGGCAAGCCCGTGCTCGCCTTCGAGACCGTCACGTCAGGTGTGAAGAAGGACGGCACACCCAGCAAGCTGCACACCATCACGGACGCCGCCACCGGCAAGAAGCTGCACAGCTTCGAGGGCGTCGAGACCGGCACCGGCAACAGCCAGTACAGCGGGCAGGTCACCCTGACGACCACACCCGGCGGCTCGGGCTTCGACCTCACCGACGGCGACCGCGGCGGCCACAAGACGTACGACCTCAACCAGGGCCAGACCGGCACCGGCGACCTCGTCACCGACGCCGACGACACCTGGGGCGACGGCACCGGCAACGACCGCCAGACCGCCGCTGTCGACGCCCACTACGGCGCCGCGAAGACCTGGGACTTCTACAAGTCCGAGCTCGGCCGCGACGGCATAGCCGGCGACGGCAAGGCCGCGTACTCCCGGGTCCACTTCGGCAACGCCTACGTCAACGCCTTCTGGGACGACAGCTGCTTCTGCATGACGTACGGCGACGGGGCCGACAACAAGAGCGCGCTCACCGCGATCGACGTCGCCGGCCACGAGATGAGCCACGGGCTCACCGCCGCCACCGCCAACCTCGACTACTCCGGCGAGTCCGGTGGACTCAACGAGGCGACCAGCGACATCTTCGGCACCTCCGTCGAGTTCTTCGCGGACAACAGCACCGACGCCGGGGACTACCTCATCGGCGAGAAGATCGACATCAACGGCGACGGCACCCCCCTGCGCTACATGGACAAGCCCAGCAAGGACGGCGGTTCGGCGGACTACTGGGACTCCGGCGTCGGCGACCTGGACGTCCACTACTCCTCCGGCGTCGCCAACCACTTCTTCTACCTGCTGGCCGAGGGCAGCGGCGCGAAGACCATCAACGGTGTCGACTACGACTCGTCGACCGCCGACGGCTCCACCGTCACCGGCATCGGCCGCCAGAAGGCCTACCAGATCTGGTACAAGGCCCTCTCCGTCTACATGACGTCGACCACCGACTACGCGGGCGCCCGCACCGCGACGCAGAAGGCGGCGACCGACCTGTTCGGGGCGGACAGCGCCGAACTCGCGGCCGTCGACTCCGCCTGGAGCGGAGTCAACGTGAAGTAACCCGGACCGACGGCACGGGAGCCGGTCAGCCCCGGGCGGGCCGGCTCCTGCCGTTGAGCCAGGTGTCCCACAGCGTGGTCAGATCCAGGCCGGACTCCTCCTCCGCGTACGCGGTGAAGTCCTCCGTCGACGCGTTGCCGTGCCGGTGTGCCGTCAGCCAGCCCCTGACAAGAGCGAAGAAGGCCTCGTCGTCGCCCATCCTCTGCCGGATCCGGTGGACGACCATCGCTCCGCGCCCGTACACCGGCGGCCGGGACAGATCCGCGGCGCCCGGCGGATCCCCCGGCGGAAAGGCCCAGTTCGCGTCGTCCTCGTACGCCGTATCGAAGCTGTCCCGGACGGGTACGCCCTCGTGCTCCTCGTTCCAGAGCCACTCCGCGTACGTCGCGAAGCCCTCGTTGAGCCACATGTCCCGCCAGCTCTCCGGTGTGACGGAATTGCCGAACCACTGGTGGGCCAGCTCATGGACGAGCAGCCCGATGTCGGGCGGGCCGGGGAAGAACGGACGGTTCTGGGTCTCCAGCGCATACCCGGCGTCCCCGCTCCGCCCGACGATCGCCCCGGCCGAGGCGAACGGGTACGGACCGAACGTCTCCTGCGCCCACTGAAGAACCTCCGGGATCCGGGCGAGGACGGCGGCGCTCTCACCGGCCGTCGCCGGGTCCACGGCGGTGATCACCGGCATACCGCCCCCGGAGACCGACGTCTTCACCGTGAAGCGGCCGACCGCGACGGTCGCGAGATAACTCGCCATGGGTTCACGGGTGCGCCAGTGGAACGCGGTACGCCCTGTGTCCGTACGCCGGGACGCCAGTTCGCCGTTGGAGACAGCGCTCTGCCCCTCGGGCACGGTGATCCTGATGTCGTACGAGGCCTTGTCGCTCGGGTGGTGGTTCCCGGGGAACCACGCCATGGAACCGGTCGGCTCACCGAGCGCGACCGCCCCACGCCCGGTCAGCAGCCAGCCCTCCTTCGACCCGTCGGCATCGGTGAAGGTCCGCGGGGTGCCGGAGTAGCGGACGACCGTACGGAAGGTCCTGCCCCGGCGCAGACGGTCCTCGACATCACTGTCCGGACGCAGCGTCAGTTCACTGCCCGCCCGGTTCACGGCCGCGGGCCTGCCCTCGACGGTCACCGGCCCGACGTCGAGCCCCGCCAGGTCCAGGTTGAACGCGCTGAGGTCCTGGGTCGCACGGGCGGTGATCACCGCCTTGCCGCGCAGCAGACCCGACCCCGCGTCGACGGCCAGGGTCAGGTCGTAGTGCGTGACGTCGTAGCCGCCGTTGCCGAGCCTGGGGAAGTACGGATCGCGCAGACCGGCCGCGCCCGGTGTGCCCCGCACCCCGCCCGTGTCGGCGATGCAGCCGGTGGCGAGGGTCAGGAGGGCGAGCAGCAGGACGGCGGGCGCCATGCTCCGTACCGGGGGTCGCTGATCCACACCGGTAATCCTATGGGTGGAATGTCGGGTTGATTTCCGGGAACGGCTCAGGGGGCGGCTCAGAGAACGGCGGTACCCAGGGAGCGTTCGCCGGCACCGATGCTGCAACGGCTCTCTGGCACCCTCTGCGGCCAGGTCGACGACAGTCGCACCGCCCGGCGGACGCTCACCGGGTGTCCCCGGGGCCGTGCGCGCCCCGGAGCAGCGCCACCATCTCCGTAAACCCGCGACGCTCCGCGTGCTCCAGTGCCGTGACCCCCTCGCCGTCCGGCAGCCGCGGCGTCGCGCCCGCCGCGAGCAGCACCTCGACGATCTCCTGGTGCGCCCGTCCGCCGTCGCCGAGGATGACGGCCTCCAGCAGGGCCGTCCAGCCCAGACGGTTGACGTGGTCGACGTCGACGTCCGTGACGCGGAGAACCTCCCGTACGTAGGCGACATGGCCGCGCTCGCTCGCCGGGATCAGCGAGATGCCGCCGAACCGGTTGCGGAGCGTCGGATCGGGGCCCGCCGGCAGCAGAACATGCAGCATCGCGACACTGCCGGTGACACCGGTGACCAGCCAGGGGCTGTCCTCGCGGTTGTCCTGCGCGTCGGGAGAGGCGCCCGCCTCGACCAGCAGCCGCGCCACCTCGACATGGTCGCCGAGTGCCGCCAGGAGCAGCGGGGTGCGCAGCTCCTCGTCACGGGCTTCGACGCGGGCTCCGCCCTCGAGCGCGGCCCGTACTCCTTCGGTGTCGCCGGTACGGGCGGTGTCGAGCAGCCGGCGGTCGGGGGCGTTCATGTGCTTCTCCCTTTCGACGTACGGGTACGAGGGGGCGGCTACTTCGCCAGGGCCCCGACGCCTGCCGCGGCGAACTTCTCGTCGAGGTCACCGTTGGGGGCCCCAGCCACTCCGATGCCCGCCACCGGGGCGCCCTTGACCTGTACGGGTGCGCCGCCCGCCAGGAACAGTGTGCCGGGGATGTCCTTCAGATTCGGGGCCTGCTCCAGGCGCCCGGCCAGCTCGGACGTGGGGGCGTTCCAGGAGACGGCGGTGTACGCCTTCTTCACGGCGGACTCGGGGGACTGCGGGCCCGCGCCGTCGCCGCGCAGCGTCACGAGGGTGTTGCCGTTGCGGTCGACCACGGCGACCGAGACACGCTGGTTCTCCTTCTTCGCGGCGTCGAGGGTGGCCTGCGCGGCCTTCGTCGCGGCGGCCACGGTCAGGTGGGTGGACTGCTGGAGGTTCCGGTCGGCGGCGTCGGCCTCGACCGCGGCGGCGGGCGCGGCAGCCGGGGCGGACGCGTTCGCGGACATCGCACCGAAGGTTGCGGCGCTCAGGGCGGCGGCGGCAACGGCACCGGTCAGGACGCGGGTGCGCAGAGACATCTTCTTCATCGGGGGCTCCTCGGTGATTCGGCTCGGCCTTGTGCCTGCTCCGGTATCGATCCTCCGGCCGGATCCGGGCCCGTACGGTCGGCGTACCGGCTCGACGCCGCACGCAGGTCGGCCGACGGCTCCATCAGCCGATCGGTTGATGCCGGTGCAGCCCCCTGGGGTCACCATGGGGATATCCGCGCAGGCCGGCACCGCACCGGCGGCAGGCCCGACAGGCCGGCGCGGGGCCGGCACCAGATGGGCGGCAGTGGTCGCGGGCGGCAGCAGGTCGTCGCGGGCCGGCACCAGGTCGTCCGGGTCATCGGCAGGGAGCGCGAGGTACGAGGTGCAGGACCGAAGCGAGCCGGTATCCGCCGTGGCCCCGCCCCCCGGGCGCGACCCGGACACCCTCTCGGCCGCCGACCCGGACACCCGCCCGGCCGCCGATCCGGACGCCCGGTGGCTGGCCCTCCTCACGCATGCCGCGTTCTTCCTGCTGCTCGGCGCCTCACTCGCCCGCTTCCTGATGCGCCATCCCGGCGAAACCCGCACGCCTTGGATCATCGCGCTGTCGGTGACCCTCGCCGTGCTCTATCTCCTGGGCCCGGTGCTCGGCCCCCGACCCACACCCGGGCCACTCATCCGGCTCGGCGTCCTCGTCGTCGTCTGGATGGTGCTGGTCCTGCTCGCCCCGAGCTTCGCGTGGTGCGCGGTACCGCTCTTCTACACCGGGCTGCGGATCCTGCCGCCGCGCGCCGCACTGGCCCTGGTCGCCCTGCTCACCGTGTTCGTCGTCGCCGCGCAACTGCGGCTGGCCGAAGGCTTCGACCCGAATCTGGTACTGGCCCCGCCCGCCGTCGCGGCCGTCGCCACCGCCGTATTCGTCCATATGCAGCGCCAGGCCGTACTCCAGCAGGACCTGGCCTCCCGTCAGCGCGAGCTGATCGACGACCTGCTGAGCACCCGGCGTGAACTGGCCGCCACCGAACGCCGCGAGGGAACCCTCGCCGAACGGCAGCGGCTCTCCATGGAGATCCACGACACCCTCGCCCAGGGACTGTCGAGCCAGCAGATGCTGCTCCAGGCGGCGGACCGCTCCTGGGACGCCGATCCGGTGGCCGCCCGCCGGCATGTCCGGACGGCAACCGGCATCGCGGAACGCAACCTGGCCGAGGCCCGCCGCTTCGTGCACGACCTGGCCCCCGCCGACCTCGCGGAGGGCGGCGGCCTCGAAGCGGCACTGCACGCCCTCGCCGCCCGCGAGACGGCACAGTCGCACGGCCGGATCGCCGTCCGCTGCCATGTGGAGGGCACCCCGCTCGCCCCACTGCCCGACCGGGTGCAGTCGGCGCTGCTGCGGATCGCGCAGGGGGCACTGGCCAACGTGAGCGAACACGCCGAAGCAACCGCCGCGGGACTGACCCTGACCCACCTGGACGACCGTGTCGTCCTCGACATCGCCGACAACGGCCGCGGCTTCGGCCCGGCCGAGCCGTCACCCCGCCCGCCCGGCGGCGGCGTACGCGGCCACGGGCTGCCCGCCATGCGCGCCAGGGTCCAGCAGCTCGGCGGCACACTCACGATCGAATCGGCGCCGGGCGAGGGAACGGTCCTGTCCGCCGCCGTCCCCCTGCCCGCCGCACCCACACCCCCTGCGGAGGTTCACCGATGACACCGCCCGCCCCCGGAGCAGTACGGATCCTCCTCTGCGACGACCACGCCGTCGTACGCGCCGGGCTGCTCGCCCTCCTCGGCAGCGAACCGGACATCGAGGTCGTCGGCGAGGCCGGCAGCGGAGAGGAAGCCGTCGCCCTGGCCGCCCGGCTCACCCCGGACGTCGTCCTGATGGACCTCCAGCTCGGCCCGGGTATCGACGGCGTCGAAGCCACCCGCCGTATCGCCGGCACGGGAAACGTCCACGTCCTCGTCCTCACCACCTACGACACGGACGCCGACATCACCCGCGCCATCGAGGCGGGCGCCACCGGCTATCTGCTCAAGGCCGAACGCCCGGAGGAGCTGTTCGCCGCGATCCGCTCGGCGGCACAGGGCCGCACCACCCTTTCCCCGCCCGTCGCCAGCCGCGTCATGGCCCACATGCGCAAACCCCGCCCCACCCTGACCGAACGCGAGCTCGACATCCTGGGCCAGCTCTCCCAGGGCCTCGGCAACCGGGACATCGCGCGTGCCCTGTTCATCAGCGAGGCCACGGTCAAGACCCACCTGGGCCGGATCTACGACAAGCTCGGCGTCGACACCCGGGCGGGCGCGGTCTCGGTCGCCAAGGAGCAGCGGCTCCTGTCGTAGCAGGTTGTCCGCCTGGCGCCTGTCGTCACCAAAGACCCCTGGAGGGCGGCGCCCCCGCGCGGCGGACGGGCAGCCCCCCCACGCGGCGGACGGGCCGGACCCGGCGGGTCACCGGGCATGACACCATCGAACCGTGCTCGACATCGGCTACTCCCTCTCCCGGCGCTTCCCGGACCCCCCGCAGACCGACTACCGCCGCGCGAACGTCCACGACCTGCGGCACGACCTCTTCTCCGGCGACGTCTACCTCGCGGACACCAAAGCGGACCGCGAAGTATCCACAGCCTGGGGATGGGTGCCCGTACTCGACTTCGCCTGGGCGCTCTGCGACATCGTCGAACAGATCGACCGGGACCCCCGGGGCAACCGCTCCCACCGGCAGCAGTACGCCGAGCTCGACTTCACCGAATCGTCCGACCGCATGCTCTTCGAGCGCCGCTTCGGCTGGGTCGACGTCGAAGCCGACTGGATGCCCGGCGACGAGCCCCCGCTCACCTTCAGCCACTCCCTGCTGCGCCGCGAAGCCCGCGACTTCCTGCACGACCTGATCGCCGACCTGGCCGACATGCACGAAGGCCTCGCCGACAACCCCGTCATCTGGGACCTGCAGGCCCGCTTCCCCCGCCTCTGAGGCCCTACGCCTCCACCCGCACCCCGATCTGCGCCGCGAACGCCGGAGCCAGCTCCATCAGCTGGGACGGACTGATCACCGCCCCCGCCAGCCGCTCCACCCCCCGAGCGATATCGAGCTCGGCAACCGTCCGCAGATCAACCGACTCCATCCGCACAGCACTGAAGTCGGCCCGCTTCAGCACACAGTCCCGGAACTCCACCCGCACCAGGTGCGCCTCCCCGAAGTCCGGTTCCGACAGCACACAGCCCTCGAACACCACGTCCTTCAGCCGTGCCGTGCGCAGATTCAGGTAGTCGATCTTCCCGCCCCGCACCAGCACCCGCTCCAGCACCGCACCGTGCAACTGCACCCCGCCCAGCCGCGCGTCCACGACCTCCACATCCCGTAGCGAGGCCCCCGCGAGATCGGTGCCCACACCCCGCACACCCGTCAGCACCGAGTCGATGAACCGGGCCCGGACCAGCTCCGTACGATCCAGAGCACATCCCTGCAGCTCACAGTCCATGAAGCGCGCACCGGGACCCGACTCGTCCGTCAGGTCCACGCCCTCGAACCGCACGCCGTCGTAGTCCCCGTCCGGCTCCAGCCCCTCCCCCTCGTACGCCACGAGCGGCGGCAGCCGGACCTCCGGCCGCCGTGCCGCCGCCACGGTGTCCTTCGCGCCCGCACCCCTGCTGCTCCTGTTGCCTCTGCCTGCCATGCCCCCCATCGTGACGCACACCACTGACAACAACGCCGCGGCCCGATGTCACAAACCCGCCCCGCCGAACCGTCCCCTGCACAGCAGCACCCACCGCAAGGAGACCCAGCATGCAGCGCATCCACATCGTCGGCGGCGGCCTCGCAGGACTCACCGCGGCCATCACCGCCGCCGAATCGCACGTCCCGGTCACCCTCCACGAGGCCCATCACACCCTCGGCGGACGGGCCAGGACCGCCGAAGGCCCCTACCTCACCAACGAGGGCCCCCACGCCCTCTACCGCCGCGGACCGCACTGGACCTGGCTCAGGAAGCGCAACCTCCTCGGCCCGCTCGCCTCGGTACCACCCCTCGAAGGCACCCGCTTCCTCTTCCGCCGCAACGGCGCCCTGCGCAGGATCCCGCCCCTCGCCCTGCTCCGCCTCGCCCGCCGCAGCGCCCCCGTCGACACCGACTTCCTCAGCTGGGCCACCGGGCAGACGGGCGAAGAGGGCGCCCGTGCGGCCGCGCACTACATGGGCGTGGCCCTCTTCCACCACGACCCCGGATCGCTCTCCGCCGCCTTCGTACAGGAACGGCTCCGCCGCGCCACCTCGCTGCCGCCCGAGGCCCACTACCCCGTCGGCGGCTGGGCACAGCTCGTCGACCGGATGGCCTCACGCGCCTGGAACCTCGGCGTACGCATCGAAACAGCCCGGCGCATCGACGCCGACGCCCTCGCCGGCCTCGAACGCAACGGCCCGGTGATCGTCGCCACCCACCTGGACGCCGCCCGCACGCTGCTCGACGACCCCACCCTGACCTGGGGCAGCGGCAGGACCGCCCTGATCGACCTGGCCCTGCGGACCCGGCGCGGCGACCCGTTCGTCATCTCCGACCTCGACGCCCCCGGCTGGATCGAACGGTTCACCGCCCAGGACCCCACCCTCGCCCCCGCAGGCGAACAGCTCATCCAGGGCCAGATCCCCCTCGCCCCAGGCACCCCACGCGCCGACGCCGTCCACCGCGCCGAGGAACTGCTCGACCTCGGCTTCCCCGGCTGGCGCGACCGCACCACCTGGCGACGCGAAGCCCTCGCGGCCGGCCGCACAGGCGCCGTCGACCAACCGGGCACCACCTGGCGCGACCGCCCCGCCGTCGACCGCGGCAACGGAATCCTCCTCGCGGGCGACCAGGTCGCAGCCCCCGGACTCCTCAGTGAAGTCGCGTTCAACAGCGGCATCGAAGCCGCGGTCCTGGCCATGAAACTCCTCGGGAAGACGGCGCAGGACACCCCTGCAGGGCTTGACCTCAAGGGTGCTTGAGGTCAGAAGGTGGACCGACGAACCGTCGCCCACCACCCCGGGGAACCCACCATGCAAGCCATCCGTCTCCATGCCTTCGGCCCCGCCGAGAACCTCCACCACGAACTGACCGACGACCCTGTACCCGCCCCCGGCCAGGTCCGCATCGCCGTCGCCGCAGCCGGCGTGCACCTCATCGACACAGCCCTGCGCGAAGGCATGACCGGCCCCTACCCGGCCCCCGTCGAACTGCCCACGATCCCCGGCCGCGAAGTCGCAGGCACCGTCGAATCACTCGGCGAAGGCACCGACCCCGCCTGGCTCGGCCGCCATGTCGTCGCCCACATCGGCATGGCCCCCGGCGGCTACGCCGAACTCGCCGCCGTCGACGCCGACAAGCTCCACCCGGTCCCCGAAGGACTCGATGCTGCCGAAGCCGTCGCGATGATCGGCACCGGCCGCACCACTCTCGGCATCCTGCAGTTCACCGACCTCGGCCCCGACTCCGTCGCCGTCGTCACCGCGGCAGCCGGTGGCATCGGCACCCTCCTCGTCCAGCACGCCAAGAACACCGGCGCCACCGTCATCGGCCTCGCCGGCGGACCCGCCAAAGTCGCACGCGTCAAGGCGAACGGCGCCGACCTCGCCGTCGACTACACCCTCCCCGACTGGCCCCGCCAGGTCCGCCTGCACCTCGACGCGCTCGGCCGCCGCGCCACCGTCGTGTACGACTCCGTCGGCGGAGTCACCGCCCGAGCCGCCGTCGACCTGCTCGGCAGCGGCGGACAGCACATCGTCTTCGGCTGGTCCGGCAAAGGACCCCACGACGGACAGCCGCTCACCTTCACCGACGAGGACCTCGCCACACGCGGCGTCACATCCCGGAACGCGTGCCCTGGAAACCCTGGCCCTCGCCGAAGCCGCCGCCGGCCGCCTCCGCCCCGTGGTCGAGCGCTACCCGCTCGCCGAAGCGGCCGCCGCCCACCGCGCGCTCGAAACCCGCGGCACGATGGGCAAGGTCGTCCTCATCCCCTGAACACGGCGCCCGACAGCACGTCGCTCAGGACGCACCCAACTCCGCGAGCGCCCCGTCCGTCAGCCGGTACACCGTCCACTCGTCCTGAGGACGCGCACCCAACGACTCGTAGAACGCGATGGACGGGGCATTCCAGTCCAGCACCGACCACTCCAGGCGCCCGTATCCCCGCTCCGCACAGATCCGCGCCAGCTGGGCGAGCAACGCCTTCCCGTGCCCGCCACCACGCCGCTCCGGACGCACGTACAGATCCTCCAGATACACGCCGTGCACCCCGCGCCACGTCGAGAAGTTGAGGAACCACAACGCGAACCCGACCACCTCGCCGTCCTCGTCCGACACCGCTACATGCGCATACGCGGCAGGCCGCTCCCCGAACAGCGCCTCACGCAACTGCTCCTCGGTGGCCTCCGCCTCGTGAAGTGCCTTCTCGTACTCGGCGAGCTCACGGACCATCGCATGAATGACAGGAACATCAGCAGCAGTAGCAACACGAATCATGGACGCAGCCTAAAGGCCCCCACACACCACCCGGCCGGCCACCTCCGCCTGCCCCACCGGAACCCCGGCCACGCCCCGGCCCCCAGGACCCCGCACGACGAAACCCCCGGCCGCGCAGTAACGTCCCCCCAGCGACTCGGCTGCACACGGACAAGCAGGGGACACATGAGCACCGTCAGTACCGTCAACGGCGGCATTTCATTCTGGTACGCACACGAGGGCACCCCCGCCCCCCGCGAACCCCTGCCCGGCGACACCACCGCCGACATCTGCATCGTCGGCGGCGGCTACACCGGCCTCTGGACGGCCTACTACCTCAAGAAGGCCGTCCCCTTCCTCAACATCACCGTCCTCGAAGCCAAGTTCTGCGGCTACGGCGCCTCCGGCCGCAACGGCGGCTGGCTCTACAACGGCATCGCGGGCCGCGACCGCTACGCCCGGCTCCACGGACACGACGCCGCCGTACGCCTCCAGCAAGCCATGAACGACACCGTCGACGAGGTCATCCGCACCGCCGCCGACGAGCACATCGACGCCGACATCCACCACGGCGGCGTTCTCGAGATCGCCCACACCCCGGCCCAGCTCGCCCGCCTCAAGGACCATCACTCCGTCGAGATCGCCTTCGGCGAGACCGACCGCGTCCTGCGCGGCGCCCGCGAGACCGCCGAACGCATCCGCGTCACCGGAGCCGTCGGCTCCACCTGGACCCCGCACGGCGCACGCCTGCACCCCGCCAAGCTCGTCAAGGGCCTCGCCGACACCGTGGAAGCCCTCGGCGTCACGATCCACGAATCCACCACCGTCACCGAGATCAAGCCCAAACACGCCGTCACCCCCTACGGAACGGTCCGCGCCCCGTACATCCTGCGCTGCACCGAAGGCTTCACCGCCGCCCTCAAGGGCCAGAAACGCACCTGGCTCCCCATGAACTCCTCCATGATCGTCACCGAGCCCCTCCCCAAGGCCCTCTGGGACACCATCGGCTGGGAAGGCCGCGAAACCCTCAACGACATGGCGCACTCCTACATGTACGCCCAGCGCACCGCGGACGACCGCATCGCGCTCGGCGGCCGGGGCGTCCCCTACCGCTACGGCTCCGCCACGGACAACGACGGCCGCACCCAGCCCGCCACCATCGAAGCCCTGCGCGACCTGCTCGTCCGCCTCTTCCCCACCACAGCAGGCACCCGCATCGACCACGCCTGGTCCGGCGTACTCGCCGTCCCCCGCGACTGGTGCGCCACCGTCACCCTGGACCGCTCGACGGGCCTCGGCTGGGCCGGCGGCTACGTGGGTTCCGGCGTCGCCACCGCCAACCTCGCCGCCCGCACGCTGCGCGACCTCATCCAGCAGGACTCCGGCCAAGCCGGCCCCACCGACCTGACCGCCCTGCCCTGGGTCAACCACAAGGTCCGCCGCTGGGAGCCCGAACCCTTCCGCTGGCTCGGCGTCCACGGCCTGTACGCCGCCTACCGCACCGCCGACCGCCGCGAAACGACGTCCCCGCACCCGGGCACGGACCGCATCGCGAAACTGGCGGACCGTATCTCGGGCCGGCACTGACCGCACGGCCCGCCCCGGCTACGACCTGCGAGATCGCTGGGCTACCGCCGGTTCCGGCCCGCACATGGTGAGCCGGTAGAGGAGGGACCGGTCAATGGCGCGTAGGGGAAGAGCTGCTGTGACAGCGCTCGCCGCATGTGGGGTGCTCGTCGTCGCGCAACCCGCGCATGCGAGTGAGACGGTCAACTGGAAGCCGGTGAAGACCAATGCGAACTGGCACTGCACCGACTACCTGACGCACCCCACCAGCGGGCTCAAGCTGAAGACGTGCATCGTGCTCAACAGCAGCAACGATGCGCAGGGCGTTCTGGTCGCGCAGAACCCGACGTCGAGCGCGAAGACGATCAGCGGCCGCGTCGTCTTCGAGTCGCAGCGCGAAGGGGACGTCCGGTGTGCCACCTCGAACTTCGCAGCCGGCGCGACGGCGGGCTGTTACGCACCGACGGTGAGTATCACCGCCTGCCGGACGACGGCCGATGCCAAGGGGACCCTGAAACATCGCCGATTCCGACCTCCTCCACACGGTGGTGAAGAACGGCATCCCGACGGTCTGCTAGCAACCAACTGAGACCGAAACTTTCCGCCGAAGCGAAGAAAGCCCAGCTCAGAATGTATCTGAGCTGGGCTTTTCGTTGAGCCTCCTGTCGGATTCGAACCGACGACCTACGCATTACAAGTGCGTTGCTCTGGCCGGACTGAGCTAAGGAGGCAGCGGAAGCAGTGTAACCAACGCCGGGACCGGAACCTGCTCAATATTCGGGACCTCGAAGTACTGACAGATCCGAAATCGCCAGGTAGCGTCACGTCAGGCCCATTCAAGTGGACCAGACCACTCCCTTACTCGGATCGTCCGGCACGTTCCTGCCGGTGGAGGAGAAGATTCAGCATGGCCAGTGTCACGTTCGACAAGGCGTCCCGCGTCTACCCCGGCTCCACGAAGCCGGCCGTGGACCAGCTCGAGATCGACATCGAAGACGGTGAGTTCCTCGTCCTCGTCGGTCCCTCCGGTTGTGGCAAGTCGACCTCCCTGCGCATGCTCGCGGGTCTCGAGGACGTCAACGGCGGTGCGATCCGCATCGGTGACCGCGACGTCACGCACCTGCCCCCGAAGGACCGGGACATCGCCATGGTGTTCCAGAACTACGCGCTCTACCCGCACATGTCCGTCGCGGACAACATGGGCTTCGCGCTGAAGATCGCCGGGATCAACAAGGCGGAGATCCGGGCGAAGGTCGAAGAGGCCGCCAAGATGCTCGACCTCACCGAGTACCTGGACCGCAAGCCGAAGGCGCTCTCCGGTGGTCAGCGTCAGCGTGTGGCGATGGGCCGCGCGATCGTGCGTGAGCCGCAGGTCTTCCTCATGGACGAGCCGCTGTCGAACCTCGACGCCAAGCTCCGTGTGTCGACGCGTACGCAGATCGCCTCGCTGCAGCGCCGCCTCGGCATCACCACGGTGTACGTGACCCACGACCAGGTCGAGGCCCTCACCATGGGTGACCGGGTCGCGGTCCTCAAGGACGGTCTGCTCCAGCAGGTCGACTCGCCGCGCAACATGTACGACCGCCCGGTGAACCTCTTCGTGGCCGGCTTCATCGGTTCCCCGGCGATGAACCTCGTCGAGGTTCCGATCACGGACGGCGGCGTCAAGTTCGGCAACAGCGTCGTCCCGGTCTCCCGTGCGGCGCTCTCCGCCGCCGCGGACCGTGGTGACACGACCGTCACCGTCGGCATCCGGCCCGAGCACTTCGACATCGTCGAGCACGGTGGCGCCGTCGCGCAGACCCTCACCAAGGGTTCGGCCGACGCCCCGGCCGGTCTCGCCGTCTCCGTCAACGTCGTCGAGGAGCTCGGCGCCGACGGTTTCGTCTACGGCGCCGCGCAGGTCGGTGGCCAGCACAAGGACCTGGTCGTCCGTGTCGGCGGCCGTGCCGTGCCGGAGAAGGGCACCGAGCTGCACGTCGTGCCGCGCCCGGACGAGCTGCACGTCTTCGCGACCTCGACCGGTGAGCGCCTCACCGACTGACGTCGTTCACGCCGTACGACGGCCCCGCACTCTCCGAGCTCCGTGCTCCGGAGAGTGCGGGGCCGTCTGCATGAATCGATCGCCTGCGGGTTTCAGTTGCGGACTGCCCCAAATATCCCGGTACGACGGCCATTTCACCCCGTTTCGTCAATCAGGAATTCGAAAGGTCACCTCGAACCATCCCCCGCAGGAGTGACGAAATGTCGCCAAGTCATCACTGACCGCTACGCTCGCCTGCGTGACCCACACCGCGCGCCGAATCGGCCGAACCCTCGCTCTCGTACTGCCCGTCGTCATGGTCCTCTCCGGGACTCTCGCGGTCACCCGCGTGCCGTGGTCGGCACACAACGCCGAGTCGCATCTGCTGACCGCGGCCTCGGAGACCGTGTCCAAGCGTGCCAAGGCGCGCGCGCCGCAGGATGTTCTGCGGGACAGGCTGCTCCAGGAGCTGCGGGAGAAGGACCCGGGTATCGCGCTGACCGAGCTCCAGCGCACGGTGGAAGCGCGTCCGTCGCTGGCCGGTTACTGCATGTCGATCGCGAAGGCGCTGGGCAAGGCGGCCGTCGACCAGTACGGCCCGACGCGGGCGCACCGCTTCTCCCGTCCGGTCTGCGACACGTCGTTCGCTTCGGGCGTCGCGCAGTTCAGCTGAGCCGAGTGTGCGCGGGCACGGCATATCGTGCCTGGCATGCATACGTTTCCGACGCAGGCCGTGATCCTGGCGGGTGGCCAGGGCTCGCGGCTGCGCCCGTACACCGATGACCGTCCCAAGCCGATGGTCGAGATCCCGGGGACCGGGACCCCGATCATCGGCCATCAGCTTTCCTGGCTGGCCGCCGAGGGTGTCACCGACGCCGTGGTCTCGTGCGGCCATCTTGCCGATGTACTGCAGGAGTGGCTGGCCTCGGCCGATCTTCCGTTGCGTGTGACGACCGTCGTCGAGACCGAGCCTCTGGGCCGGGGCGGCGGTCTGAAGCATGCCGCGGCGCGGCTGCCCGATCCGTCGGAGCCGTGGTACGCGACGAACGGCGACATCTGGACGCGTTTCTCCTTGCGCGAGATGGCGGCGTTCCACGCCGAGCGGGATGCCACTGCCACGCTCGCACTGGCCCGTCCGCGGATTCCGTGGGGTGCGGTGGAGACGGATGCGTTCGGGCACATCACGGACTTCATCGAGTCGCCCCCGTCTCCGTACCTGATCAATGCGGGCGTGTACGTGTTCGCGCCGGCGTTCACCTCGCTGCTGCCGGATCGGGGCGATCATGAGCGGACGACGTTCCCGCGGCTGGCCCGGGAGCGGCGGCTGGCCGGTTTCCCGTTGCCGCACGGGGCGTACTGGCGGGCCATCGATACGGCGAAGGATCTGACGGAGGCGGCGAAGGAGCTGGGCTCCCGGATGGGTGGCTGAGGCGGCGCTGCGGACGTGTACGAGGGCGGCCACCGGGTATCCGGTGGCCGCCCTCGCGGTGTGTGGTGCGGGTGTCTGCCGGTGTGGGGCGCGGGTGTCAGCCGAGCAGGCCACCGATGGGGTTCTGGCCGGCGCCGCCGGTGGAGCCGCCGCCGTCCGAGCCGCCGCTGCCCGAGCCGCCGCTGTCCGAGCCGCCGCCCGTGGAGCCGCCGCCGGAGTTGCTGCCGCCGGAGGAGGTGGGGCCCGCGCTGCTGGCCGGGGGCTGCTCCGGGGTCGATTCCCGGGGACTCTGCCGGCCGGTGCCCTGGGTCTGGCTGGGCTGTCCGGTGCTTGCTCCGGTGGCCTGGCCGGATTCGCGGACGGAGTCGGCGCCCGGGGTGGATTCCTCGGCTGTCGGGCTGCTGGACGTGCTGGAGGGGGAGGGTTCGGGGCTGCGTTCCTCGGGGGTGCCGGAGGGCTTGCGCTTGGCGGCGGACTTCTCGGGGAGCGGGGATCCGGGGAGCTGGTTGGTCGGGTTGCCGTTGGGGCCGGGGACGGTGACGACCTCGGTGGAGCGGACGGCTCCGCCGAGCATGGAGCCGACGAGGAGGGTCAGGCCGACGACGACGGTGGCGACCACGGTGCCGCGGCGCAGGACGCGGCGGCGGAGGTCCCAGAGCTCGGAGCGGGGGCCGAGCTTGCGCCAGGCCTCTCCGGCGAGGCGTCCGTCGAGGGAGTAGACGGGAGCGCCCGCGATGACGAGGGGGCTCCAGGCCGCCAGGAAGATGATGTCGGGTGTTTCGTACGCGGCGACGCTGCGCCAGCTGACCGTGACGAGGAGGGCGGCGGAGAGCAGGGCGCCGAAGGTGGCTGCGACGCGCTGCCAGAGGCCGAGGACGGTGAGGACGCCGACGACGACCTGGAGGAAGGCGACGGAGAGTCCGGCGCCGACGGGGTGGGAGAGCGCGAAGTCGCGCAGCGGTTCGGCCAGGGCCCAGGGCTGCAGCGAGGTGAGCCACTTGACCATGGAGCCTCGGTCGCCGCCCTCGAAGTACACGGGGTCGCAGAGTTTGCCCATGCCGGCGTAGATGGAGATGAAGCCGAGGAAGACGCGCAGGGGGAGCAGGACGACGCCGAGGTTCATCCGGCGCCCGGGGTAGTAGGCGTGCCGGACGGTGTCGTTGGCGTGGCGTCGTTCGTGGGCGGTGTCGTCGGGTTCGTCGTCGTAGGGGTCGCGGTGTCCCGTATCGACGGGGTCGTAGGCGCCGAGGGCCTGCCGCATGGGCGGCAGCATGGGTCCGGTGCGGCCCGGTCCGGGCTGGGGGGCGATGAATACGGGGTTGGGCTGGGTCTCGTCGAGGCGCGGGATGACCTGCGTGCCGACGCCTGCGTCCCCGCCGGGCCTGGTGCCGAGGTGGCCTGCGGTGGAGTTCCGTACGGCCTGCAGGAGTCCGGTCGCTCCTGGGTCGCCGGGCTCCGACCTGCCGCTCCAGACGACGGGAGCCCGCCTGCGGCCCCCCGCGCCGCTCATGGCGGGGATCCGGGCGTGTGCGGGGGGCACGGGGCGCAGGCGTGTGCGCTGGCCCGGGGCGAGCTGCACCCGGAAGCTGGCGTGGTTGACGATGACCTGCGCGGGGTCGCAGTCCACCTTGGTCATACTCAGGGCGGGCTGGTCGTCGAACCGCGGCGTTCTGGTGTCCACACTCATCTAACCGAGTGATGTGTGATTAGGACACTGCCTTGACGTGGCCGAACTGTCCGAGACCCGTCAAGATCCAGCCATTCCTCGCCGCCCAGGAACTTTTGTTCACCTTCCGTACGTCAACAAGCCCAGCCATCATGTGCGTTATCCGTAGGCGACTGGGGAGTCATGGGCGGACAGCAGCTTACTTTCAAAGATCTGACGCGGTATCCGGTGATGGCCCAGGCTCTGGACAACCAATGGCTGCCCGGCGATCTCGCGGCGGCACGACAGCGGACGAACGCGCCGCCGGGCCGCTCGCCGGACGATGTGGACGCTTCTGCGGCCGAGCTGCGGCGTGCGCTGGTGAACAGCGGCACCCTGGTGGTCAATCGGGCGTACTTCATCAACAACGAGGCGGTCTCGGCCAATTACCTGCCGGACGCCGATCCGGCCGAACGGCAGGCCTTCATTCGCCTGCTGAACGGGAAGGCGCTCGTGCCCTTCCTGTACTCCGAGCGTGACCCGGCTGCCGAGTTCGCCTGGGCGCACGATCCGCAGGTGCACCGGGCCTGGGGGCGGCTGCTCACCGACGAGGCGGAGCCGGCCCTGGTCCGCTTCGACTGGGACGATGCGGCGAACCAGGAGGCCACGGAGAGGGTCAGTCACTTCTTCTCCAGCCAGTTGCTGACGCTCCAGCGGCTCCGCGAGGAGCCGTTGAGGAGGAATCTGGGCATCTCCCTCGCCCAGGCCCGGGCCATGAAGGAGGGCATCCTCACCGACATCCTGCTCTGGGCCGCCCGGCAGGATCTCTACTCGACCATCACGCGTGAGGCCGTGTACCGGGAGTTCCTGACCCGGCCGGGCACGCAGGTGCACGAGGGTCTGCTGCGGGAGGGTGAGCACATCGTGCCGGCCAAGCAGCTGATCGACCTCCTGTACACCCTGGGGGTTCCGAAGGCGAGCAGCATCACCGCTCTGACGCCTCCGGGTTCGCCGCCGCGCTCGGCGTTGCAGGAGTTGCGTGAAGACGTCCGCAGCCGGAACGACGACCCGGAGCAGATCGGACTTCTGCTGCGCGATCTGTTCGCCGATGCTCTGCACCGGGCCGTGGACGGTCCCCGTTCCTACGGTTCGCTGTCACTGTCCGACATCACGCGGCTGCGTGCCACGGAGGAGTGGAACGGCTATGTGAATGCCCTGGACTCGTTCGTCCGGGGCAGTTTCAGGGACGGGCGGGTGCCCAGCCCCGAGGAGTTCCGTGCCGGTACGGGTGATGTCGCCAGGCTGCACCGTGGAATGCTGCGGACCGCGCGCAGGGTGAGCGGTTCCCGTCAGGGTTTCCAGCGCGAGATGAAGGTGGCGCTGGTCCTCGAGTCCGCCGGTATCGCCCTGCAGGTGACGTCCGGTGAGGAGGTGTCGCTGCTGGCGGGTTCCCTCCAGATGGCGACGGCAGTCGCGGGTGCCCTGAGTGTCCGGCTGGAGTTCTTCGACCGGGAGGGCCGGGGCGCGCGCAAGGGTCTCGGTCATTCGCTGACATTGCCGTCGCTCCAGCTGGGCAATGTCAGAAGGGACTGGGAGAAGATCCTCAAGTCGTACGGGGGCCGGGTCGTGGAGACCGGGTCGGCGCCTCGAAGCGGCCAGGCGGACCAGCAGTCACCGCATGCGTGAGGCGTGACAGGCTCGGAGGGAGCACGGCAGATGGGTGTCGAGCAGTACGAACGGCTGCGTACGGAGCGGCCGGGGCTGTTTGCCAATCAGCCCGGCGGTATTGAGATCCTCACCGAACCGGACGCGGTGTCGGCGGCGGGCGGCGTGTTGTACCAGGACCGGTTCGTCGTGCTGCTGCGCGATCCGGTGCGCTTCCCCGACGGCTCCACGGGTACGTACATCCGCTCGATCAGCCCCACGCCGGAGCAGGGGTGTGTGGTACTCCCGCTCCTCGGTGGTGAGGTGGTTCTGATCGAGCACTTCCGGCACGCGACGCGTTCCTGGCAGTGGGAGGTGCCGCGCGGTTTCGGTACGGAGGGGCTGTCGGGCGGGGCGAACGCGGCGAAGGAACTGCGGGAGGAGATCGGCGCGGTGGCCCTGGAGATCGTTCCCCTGGGTGAACTCCACCCGGATACGGGTGCGACGGCCGACCGGGTGTCGCTCTTCGCGGCACGGATCGAGGCGCTGGGGCCGCTGGATGCGGCCGAGGGGATCCGCAGCTGCGTCACGGTGCCGTTCGCCGAGGCGGAGGCGATGGTGGCCGACGGGCGGATCACGGACGCCTTCACGATCGCGGTACTGATGAGGGCGAGGCTGGCGGGCCTGACGGCGTGAGAGCCGTCAGACCCCGGGCCCGCCCGGACCGGGTCACGCGCGGCGGCGTGCGACTTCGTACAGGACGATGCCGGCGGCGACTCCGGCGTTCAGGGACTCGGCGCCGCCCGGCATCGAGATCCGGACCCGGTAGTCGCAGGTCTCGCCGACGAGGCGGCCGAGGCCCTTGCCCTCGCTGCCGATGACGATGACGACGGGGCCTGCGAGGGCCTCCAGGTCCTCCACCGTGTGTTCGCCGTCCGCCGCGAGGCCGACGACGGTGATGCCGGCCTTCTGGTAGCCCTCGAGGGCGCGGGTCAGGTTGGTGACGCGGGAGACCGGGGTGCGGGCGGCTGTGCCCGCGGAGGACTTCCAGGCACCGGCGGTCATACCGGCCGCGCGGCGCTCGGGGACGACGACGCCGTGGCCGCCGAACGCGTTGACCGAGCGGATGATCGCGCCGAGGTTGCGCGGGTCGGTGACGCCGTCGAGGGCGACGATCAGCGGCTCCTCGTTGTTGTCGTACGCGGCGGCGGTGAGGTCCTCCGGGTGCGCGTACTCGTACGGCGGGACCTGGAGGACGAGGCCCTGGTGGTTCAGGCCGTTCGTCATCCGGTCGAGCTCGGGGCGCGGTGCCTCCATGAGGTGGATGCCACCGCGCTCACCGGCGAGCTGGATGGCCTCGCGGACCCGCTCGTCGTTGTCGATGTACTGCTGGACGTAGAGGGTGGTCGCGGGGACGCCGTCGCGCAGGGCCTCGAAGACGGGGTTGCGGCCGACGACCATTTCCGACGTGCCCTTGGCGCCACCGCGGCGCGGGGCGGGGCGGCGGGCCGCGGCCTGCTTGGCCTGGGCGTTCGCCACCCGGTTCTTCTTGTGTCCCTTGCGGTCGGCGGCGGGCGGCGTGGGTCCCTTGCCTTCGAGACCGCGGCGTCGGTTACCGCCGCTGCCGACCTGCATGCCCTTCTTGTTGGACGTGCGGCGGTTCCTGCGCTGGCTGTTCCCGGCCATGACCTACCTGTTTCGTTGCTTCAGAAAAAGTGTCTCAAGTGAAAGTGTGCCGCCCGGATGGCCGGGCGGCACATTTGTGCTGCTCACGCATGGTGCGAAGGTCGCCGCTCAGCGCGGGCCGAGGGTCCACCTGGGGCCGCTCGGGCCGTCCTCGATGACGAGGCCGGACTGGTTGAGCTGATCGCGGATGGCGTCGGCGGCGGGCCAGTCCTTGCGCTCGCGTGCCGACTGGCGCTGGTCCAGGACGAGGCGTACCAGGGTGTCGACGACTCCGTGGAGGTCCTCGCCCCGGTCGCTCTCGCCAGCCCAGTGCGGGTCGAGGGGGTCCAGGCCGAGGACGCCGAGCATGGCACGTACCTCCGCGAGGCGGGCGACCGCTGCTTCCTTGTCGTCGGCGGCGAGGGCGGAGTTGCCCTGCCGGACGGTGGTGTGAAGGACCGCGAGCGCCTGCGGGACGCCCAGGTCGTCGTCCATCACCTCGGCGAACGCGGGCGGCACCTCGGAGGCTGCGGCGACCTCGCCGCCGGCCTTCTCGATGACGCGCTGGACGAAGCCCTCGATCCGCGCGAACGCGGACTCGGCCTCGCGCAGTGCCTCTTCGCTGTACTCGATCATGGAGCGGTAGTGCGGGGTGCCGAGGTAGTAGCGCAGCACGATGGGGCGCCACTGCTTGACCATCTCGCTGACCAGCACGGAGTTGCCGAGGGACTTCGACATCTTCTCGCCGGACATGGTGACCCAGCCGTTGTGCACCCAGTACTTCGCGAAGTCGTCGCCGAAGGCCTTGGCCTGGGCGATCTCGTTCTCGTGGTGCGGGAAGATCAGGTCGATCCCGCCGCCGTGGATGTCGAAGGCGGTGCCGAGGTACTTGTGCGCCATCGCGGAGCACTCCAGGTGCCAGCCGGGGCGGCCGCGGCCCCAGGGGGTCTCCCAGCTGGGCTCGCCGGGCTTGACCGACTTCCACATGGCGAAGTCGCGCTGGTCGCGCTTGCCGGTCTCGCCGTCGCCGGAGGGCTGGCGCAGGTCGTCCAGGTCCTGGTTGGAGAGCTCGAGATATCCCTCGTACGAGCGCACGTCGAAGTAGACGTTGCCGTCGGCCTCGTAGGCGTGACCGCGCTCGATGAGGCCGCGCATCATCTCGACCATCTCGGTGATGTGCCCGGTGGCGCGCGGTTCGTACGTGGGCGGGAGGCAGCCCAGGGCGTCGTAGCCGTCGTTGAACGCGCGCTCGTTCTCGTAGCCGATGGACCACCAGGGGCGGCCCTGCTCGGCCGACTTCTTGATGATCTTGTCGTCGATGTCGGTGACATTCCGGATGAACGTCACGTCGTAGCCGCGGTAGTCGAACCAGCGGCGCATGATGTCGAAGTTCAGTCCGGACCTGATGTGCCCGATGTGCGGGGCGGCCTGGACAGTCGCGCCACAGAGGTAGATCGAGACACAGCCCGCTGTGAGCGGGGCGAAGTCACGGATCT
The DNA here is from genome assembly GCF_042736635.1 of Streptomyces sp. NPDC060035. Lineage (NCBI taxonomy): Bacteria > Bacillati > Actinomycetota > Actinomycetes > Kitasatosporales > Streptomycetaceae > Streptomyces > Streptomyces sp. NPDC060035. The sequence goes on along the minus strand of NZ_JBHWVO010000010.1, from coordinate 125,993 downwards.
GCCGGGCGTTGGTGTCGTACAGGCGAATAGTCACCCCTCAAGGGTAGTGGGCGCGCACCAGTGCCCAACGCCCCCTGGGAAATCGTGTCGCAACTAATCGGTGACGGCTCTTTCCGCCACCGGCGCACGCCTGTTCCGGGCGGTAGCCGGGCCGACGAGAGACCAGGGTCAGCCGGTGCGGTAGACGAGTGCTGTCGCGATGCCCGCTATGCCTTCGCCCCGGCCGGTGAATCCGAGACCGTCGGAGGTCGCGGCGGACAGCGAGACCGGCGCGCCGACCGCGTCGGACAGCACCTTCTGGGCCTCGTCGCGGCGCTTGCCGATCTTCGGGCGCAGCCCGACGACCTGCACGGCGACGTTTCCGATCCCGAAACCCTCGGACCGCACGATCCGCGCCGCTTCGGTGAGGAGCGTGACACCGGAGGCCCCGGACCATTCGGGGCGGCCGGTGCCGAAGTGCTGTCCGAGATCGCCGAGTCCGGCCGCCGAGAACAGGGCGTTGCACGCGGCGTGCGCGACGACATCGGCATCGGAGTGCCCGGCGAGGCCAGGGCCCTCTCCTTCCCAGAGGAGCCCCGCGCACCAGAGCTCACGGCCCTCCTCGAAGGCGTGGATGTCCGTCCCGATGCCGACGAGCGGGATCAGGGGCGCCGGCTGCTTCACGGCTTCAGAATCCATCGTTCGCCCTCCGGCGTGCGAGAACGGCCTCGGCCAGGACGAGGTCCAGGGGCCTGGTGACCTTGAATGCCTCTTCGTGGCCGGGTACGACGACGACGGGGGCGCCGAGCTGCTCCACCATGCCCGCGTCGTCGGTCGCGCCGTCGCCGTCGACGGCCACGGTGCGGTGGGCCCGCACGAGCGTGTCCCGGTCGAAGCCCTGGGGCGTCTGGACGGCACGCAGCCTGGCGCGTACGGGGGTCGACAGGACCGGCTCGGGCTCGCCCGGCGCGCCGGGTTCGACTTCCTTGACGGTGTCGGCGAGCGGCAGAGCGGGTACGACGGCGGGCGCCCCGTCCCGTACGGCTTCGATCACCGCGTCCACGGTGTCGACGGGCACGAGGGGCCTGGCGGCGTCGTGGACGAGCACGACGGAGATGTCGTCGGGGAGCGCGTCGAGTCCGAGCTGCACGGACTCCTGGCGTGTCGCACCGCCCGGGACGACCAGGTAGTCGGTGCGCTCGGGCAGGGCGTGCTCGTCGATGAGGTTCTTGACGCCGGGCGCGCCGTCCGGGGGCGCGACCACGACGACGAGCGTGACCGCGCGGGATGCAGCCATGGCCCGTACCGCGTGGATCAGCATGGGAGTCCCGCCGAGTGCGCGGAGCGCCTTGGGGGCCCCGGGGCCGAGCCGGACGCCGCGGCCGGCTGCGGGAATCACCGCGGCGGTGCGGGAGGGGCGCGGTTCAGCAGGCGTCGGTGACATCGATGACATCGGTTGCACTCCGAAGCTTCGGCAGGTTTGTTTCCACGGCCGACATGGGTATGGCCCCAGCGAGCCGGGCGCGACGCCTTGACTTGACCGGGACCCCTTCCGTGAACCCTGGTCGGGCAAGCGGCAGCGGGGGCTCGTGTGGTTGAGGGGATGGCGCCAGTAGCGGATCCGACGGGATCCGAACATGCCGCAGCGCCCGACGACTTACCGTGAAGGACGGTTCGTCAGCGGGCACCGCGGCACATTCTTGCGACCGGTGTCATCCGGTTCAGGACGCGAGGACCTCGTCGAGCAGAGCCTCGGCCTTGTCCTCGTTCGTGTTCTCCGCGAGAGCAAGCTCGCTCACCAGAATCTGGCGGGCCTTGGCGAGCATGCGCTTCTCACCTGCGGAGAGTCCGCGCTCACGCTCACGACGCCACAGGTCGCGAACCACTTCGGCGACCTTGATGACATCGCCGGAGGCGAGCTTCTCGAGATTTGCCTTGTAGCGTCGGGACCAGTTCGTCGGCTCTTCGGCGTACGGCGCGCGCAGCACCTCGAAGACCCGGTCCAGCCCTTCCTGCCCGACTACGTCGCGCACACCGACGAACTCCGCATTGTCCGCCGGTACACGAACAGTCAAGTCGCCCTGGGCGACCTTGAGCACCAAGTAGGTCTTGTCCACGCCTTTGATCTGGCGAGTTTCGATAGCCTCGATCAGCGCGGCCCCGTGATGGGGATAGACCACGGTGTCGCCAACCTTGAACGTCATGTGACAGGTACCCCTTCCGTGGCTATCCAGAGTAACACGAGAACTGCTTCTCCTGAATGGCGTTTTCGCAGGTCAGGGCATATCTCGGGGCTTGACAACAGCGACACGAACGTGCTGCGGAAGGCTTCCGGAAGGCGATATTCGCAGGTCGGAGTGGGCGCGCGGGCGAGCCGAAACGCGCGCGTCCCAGGGACTGGAAGCCCTCGGGAAGTGACTGAACGTCCCGTTTTGCCGGATTCTGGATGGTGAAGTTTCCGCACTCCGTTCGGGCGTCGATCACCCGTACGGACCTTTGGGTCGATGGTCAATGAAATTGATCAACGGTCGGCCGCCGGGTGGATTATGCGCAAGGAATGCGCCACCGCCAGGGAAATTGATCACTCGCCGCCCGCTCACCGATCACGCGGGTTTTGTGAACGCCGTGCGAAACGGTGTGATCGCGACGCGATCCGGAGCTGCTCTTCTGCCGTACCGCCAAAGGGGGCGGGTCGGGTGCGGGCCCGGGACGGTGGCTCGGTAACCTGAGCCAGCTGACACACACTTAGGGCGGCTTTACGCCGCTCGGCCTTCCTGTCCGCAGAGTCCGAAGCCCGCAGTCCGAACGTTCAAGGAGTTGCCGCCGCCGTGAGCCGCAGCCTTCGACACGGCGCCCTCGCCGCCACTGCCCTCGTGTTCTCGATCGCCTCGTTGTCCGCGTGCAGTGCGGGCAACAACGCCGAGACGCTCAAGGTCAGGCCGGACAACGCAGCCACCGCTGTCGACCACATCAAGATCCAGAACGCGAACGTCATCACCCAGCCCGGGCACGAGACCGAGGGTCCGGCCGTCGTCACCGCGACGCTGTTCAACAACGGTCCCGGGCGGGAGGTCCTGGAGGCCATCACGCTGCCGGGCACCAGCGCCACGGTCGAGCTGCACGCCGCCAAGGGCAAGGGCCCCGTCGTGATCCCGGCCGGCGGACGGGTCATCCTGGGCGGCAAGGGCAACGCCTCCGCCGTGATCGCGGACGGCAGTCAGGTGGGGCAGGACGGCGGCGTGCAGCAGGTCGTCTTCCAGTTCAGCGAGACCGGCGACATCGGGCTCGGCTCCATGATCGTCCCGGCGACCGGCTTCTTCAAGGGCTTCGGCCCGAGCACGCTGCCGGTGCCGAAGCCCACCCCGAAGCCTTCGGGGGACGCCTCCGAGACACCGGGCGAGCCGTCGGGTCCCGCGTCGGAGGAGTCTTCGCCGTCGGAGTCGCAGAGCGCCACGGCAACGCCGACGGACGAGGCGTCCGTCACCGAGTGACCCGGTAGATCGAAGGGGCGTCCTCCGGCCGGAGGACGCCCCTTCGATCTACCTGATTTCGTCCGGCCGCACTGCCGGCGTCACTGCGGTTCAGCCGCGGTCACCGGTTTACGGCTCGAACTTGTAACCCAGCCCCCGCACCGTCACCAGATACCGCGGCGCCCCCGGGTCCGGCTCGATCTTGGCGCGAAGTCGCTTCACGTGGACGTCGAGCGTCTTGGTGTCACCCACGTAGTCCGCACCCCAGACCCGGTCGATCAGCTGCATGCGCGTCAGGACGCGGCCCGCGTTGCGCAGCAGCATCTCCAGGAGGTCGAACTCCTTCAGCGGGAGGTCGACCTTGCCGCCGGAGACCGTGACGACGTGGCGGTCCACGTCCATCCGTACCGGACCGGCCTCCAGGGCTGCCGGAGTGACCTCCTCCGGCTCCCCGCGGCGGCGCAGGACCGCGCGGATGCGGGCCACCAGCTCCCGCGAGGAGAAGGGCTTGGTCACATAGTCGTCGGCTCCTATTTCCAGGCCGACGACCTTGTCGATCTCGCTGTCCTTGGCGGTGACCATGATCACCGGGACGTTGGACTTCACCCGCAGCTGCCGGCAGACCTCCGTACCGGGCAGACCCGGCAGCATCAGGTCCAGCAGGACGAGGTCGGCGCCGTTGCGCTCGAACTCGTCGAGACCGTCGGGGCCGGTGGCCGCGATGGCGACCTCGAAGCCTTCCTTGCGAAGCATGTAGGACAGGGCGTCGCTGAAGGATTCCTCATCCTCGACGACAAGCACTCGGGTCACGGAAGAGCCTCCGGGGCAGGAAATGGTTCAAAAGTGTCGGTCTCGTACGGCCCCTCGCCGTCAACGGAGTCACCGTTGACGATGAGCGGTCCGCCGTTGGTGCGCCCCCGTACGACGCCCGACTCGGGCAGTCGCAGGGTGAAGGTGGAGCCCTGTCCCTCAGAGCTCCAGACGGTGACCTCCCCGCCGTGCGAGGCGGCCACGTGCTTGACGATGGCGAGGCCGAGACCGGTGCCACCGGTGGCCCGCGAGCGGGCCGGGTCGACGCGGTAGAATCGCTCGAACACCCGTTCGCGATCCTTCTCGGAGATGCCGATGCCCTGATCGGTCACGGCTATCTCGATCAGATCCCCGCCGTGCGCGACCAGCCGCCGGGCTGCGATTCCGACGCGTGTACGGGCGGGGCTGTAGTTGACGGCATTCTCCACGAGATTGCCGAGAGCGGCCGCGAGCTGACCGCGGTTCCCCCAGACGAAGAGGTCCGCAGTGCCGCCCGAGGCCATGGTGATCTGTTTGGAGCCTGCCTGCTGGCGGCACCGGTCGATGGCCTCGGCGACCAGCTCTTCCACCCGGACAGGTTCGGCGTCCTCGAGCGGATCGTCGTTCTGTACGCGGGAGAGGTCGATGAGCTCCTGTACGAGGTTGGTCAGCCGGGTCGCCTCGATCTGCATGCGCCCGGCGAACCGTTCCACCGCCTCGGGGTCGTCGGAAGCGTCCATGACCGCCTCGGAGAGCAGCGAGAGCGCGCCGACCGGGGTCTTGAGCTCATGGCTGACGTTGGCGACGAAGTCGCGCCGTACCGCTTCGATGCGGCGGGCCTCGGTGAGGTCCTCGACCAGCAGCAGCACCAGCCGGGAGCCCAGCGGGGCGACCCGGGCCGAGACGGCGAGCGCCTCGCCCCGCCCCGTACCGCGCCGTGGGAGGTCCAGCTCGACCTGGCGTATCTCGCCGTCGCGCCGGGTGTCCCTGGCCATGTTGAGCATCGCCTCGACCGACAGACGGCCGCCCCTGACCAGGCCCAGCGCATACGCGGCGGAGCTGGCCTTGACGACGCTGTCGCTCTCGTCGAGCACGACGGCCGAGGAGCTGAGCACGGAGAGGACCGTGTCCACCCCGGGGGGCAGCGCGGCGTTGCTGTCGGGCCGCAGGGACGTACGCGTCGGGCGTTTCTGCTCGCGTTCGCTCCAGCGGAACGCCAGCATCGCGATGACACCGGTACACAACCCGGCGATCGCGGCAGCTGCGGCGACTGCCGCGTTCACGTCCATGCTTCAAGGTTATGCGGGCGCGTCGACTCTCTCCCAGCCATCCGGGTGCCATCTCGAACACTCGTCGCCCAGAGTTCACCGTGGAGAAAGTACCGGTTCACTTCGGGGGCCGGATCCCGACTCGTTGGGCCCTCACCGTGGGAGCGTGGGGGTCGGCCCAGAGACCCCGGCTCAGTAAGACCGCCCGGCACATGGGGGGTGGAAGAAGGGGCGGGGCTGGGTGCGTGCAGCTGCAAGGCGGAGAATTGAGACAACACGAGGGGGTCTCCCCTGCTCGAGCCAAGCCGAGAGCTTGGGGAAGTTGTTGATGGACAACGCCGCAGATGTGCGTGCCAGCCCCGCGACGCCGCCCCCCGTGCGCCGGGCGGGCCAAGGATCTGGAGAGGGACTTCCATGCGCGACGCTTACCACGAGGAACTCGATTCGATCGGCGAAGGCCTGGTCGAGATGGCCCGGCTCGTCGGCTCGGCGATCGGCCGGGCGACGACGTCCATGCTCGACGCCGATCTCAAGCTCGCCGAGACTGTGATCGCCGCGGACCAGAAGGTCGACGACCTGCAGCACGATCTGGAGGCGCGGGCCATCGCGCTGCTGGCGCGCCAGCAGCCGGTCGCGACCGATCTGCGGATCGTGGTCACCTCGCTGAGGATGAGCGCGGACCTGGAGCGCTCGGGCGACCTCGCCCAGCACGTCGCCAAGCTGGCGCGGCTCCGCTTCCCGGATACAGCGGTGCCGCACGACCTGCACGCCACCATCCTGGAGATGGGGCAGCTCGCACAGCGGCTGATGGCGAAGGCCGCCGAGGTCATCATCACGAAGGACGTCGACCTGGCGCTCCAGCTGGAGCAGGACGACGACGAGATGGACCTGCTGCACCGCACGCTGTTCCAGCACCTGATGGACGACCGCTGGAAGCACGGCATCGAGACGGCCGTCGATGTGACGCTGCTCGGCCGCTACTACGAGCGCTTCGCCGACCACGCCGTGTCGGTCGCCAAGCGCGTCGTCTACCTGGTGACGGGTGAGCACGCGGACGAAATCCAGACGCCCACGCCGGTGGAAGGGGCGTAGGGGCGCGAAACGCACGCGGTCGCACGTTCGTCTCAGCGCGCGTGCGCTGTTGATGCGCCCGCCGGGGTGGGCATGCAATGGGCATGGGGGCGGCACGCCATGCCGCATGCCCCCGTCGTGCACAGCTGTCGACGCAGCTCCCAGACAGCTGTCGTACGCCGCCGAGTCGTACCCCCCGAGGAGGGACCATGGCCGATTCGCCCATGACCGAACCCCAGCAGGAGATCCCGACCGAAGTGGTGCAGCGAGCCGTGCTCGGTGCCTGCGGCTGCGGCTCGGGCTGCGGGTGCGGCTGCCAGTCCGGCGCGCCGTGCCAGTGCGGCGGCTGCTCCGGCTGACCGGACAGGTGCGGCGGTGCCCCGCGGTGGAGGAGTGTCCGCCGCGGGGCATCGCCGCGACCGCGGTGGCCCGGCCGGACCGCCTGGCGCCACCGGGCTTCCGCCGGACGGCCGGGCTGCCGGCCCTCGTCAGATCGCCGGCTCGGCGACCGCCCGCTCGGGCGCGAGAGGCACGCGAGCCACCGGATCCGGCAGCTTCCGCATCAGCAGCCAGTAGCCGAACGCCGCCACCGTGCCCAGCACGGCGCAGGTCCCCCACAGCCAGTCGGCGCCGTAGTGGTCGATCACGAAGCCGGACATCAGCGGTGCGACGAGCGCCGCCGCCGACCAGGACATCGTGTACATGCCCTGGTAGCGGCCCCGGCCGTGCGCCGGGGAGAGCTGGACGACGATGCCCGTCTGCGTCGGGGCGTTGACGATCTCGGCGAGGGTCCAGACGCACACCGTCAGCGCGTACACGCCGACCGACCCCGCGAAGGCGGTCAGTCCGAATCCGTACCCCGCGAGCACGGACGAGATGATCAGCAGACGGCGTGGATCGCGGTGCTGGATGAACCGGGTGACCGGAATCTGCAGGACCACGATCAGCACGCCGTTGACGGCGATGGCCGTGCCGAAGTCGGAGCTGGAGAGCCCGTCCGTACCCATGGCCACCGGCAGCCCCACGTACCCCTGCTGGAAGATCAACGCGACCAGGAACGACAGCCCGACGACACCCATGTAGCGCCCGTCGCGCAGGACGGTGCCCAGCCGGACGTCGTCCGGCCCGGGGGCGCCCTCCGCCGTCCGGGGCGCCTTCTGGGGCCTGGACTCGGGCACCTTCAGGAAGACGACGACCGCGCAGGCCAGCGTCATGGCGGCCTCGCCCAGGAAACCTGCCAGATAGCTGTACTCGGCGATGAAACCGGCTGCGGCCGAGGAGACGGCGAAGCCCAGGTTGATGGCCCAGTAGTTGAGCGAGAAGGCACGCACCCGGTCCTCGGGCCGGACGATGTCGGCCATCATGGCCTGCACGGCCGGCCGGGACGCGTTGCTGGCCATGCCCACCACGAAGGCCATGGCGGCGATCGCGGCCGGATGGACCATGAAGCCGAGCACGGCCACCGACGCCGCGGTCGAGAGCTGCGCGATCAGCATGGTGGGCCGGCGCCCCAGCCGGTCCGTCATCACCCCGGCCCCGAGCGAGGAGACGACTCCGCCGAGCCCGTGGAGGGCAGCGACCAGACCGGCGTACGAGGCCGAGTAGCCCCGGTCCAGGGTCAGATAGAGCGCCATGAACGTGGCCACGAACGCCCCGAGGCGGTTGACCAGCGTGCTGGTCCACAGCCACCAGAACTCCCTGGGGAGCCCGGCAACCGTCTCGTGTGCCGCCTTCCTGAGACCGGCGACGGACATAGGGCTCCCCCTGGGACGTGACTGCGGATGCGGGTCGGCTGTTGTAAGCGGCCCTGTAGACGTCCGAACATTACGAAGGCCGGGTCCCGGACCGCCACTCGATTGACGCCGCCCGTCAAACGGCAGAGGCCCGCACTCCCGTTTGTCCGCCCTGTGACCGGGCGCGCGGAGGCCGTGCGGGTTCGATTACGCTCGGAGCCATGGCCGACGCACCGTACAAGCTGATCCTCCTCCGCCACGGCGAGAGCGAATGGAACGCCAAGAACCTGTTCACCGGCTGGGTGGACGTAGACCTCACCGACAAGGGCGAGAAGGAGGCGGTCCGCGGCGGTGAGCTGCTCAAGGACGCCGGCCTGCTCCCCGATGTCGTGCACACCTCCCTCCAGAAGCGCGCGATCCGCACCGCCCAGCTCGGGCTGGAAGCCGCGGACCGCCACTGGATCCCCGTCCACCGCTCCTGGCGTCTGAACGAGCGCCACTACGGCGCCCTCCAGGGCAAGGACAAGGCCCAGACGCTCGCCGAGTTCGGCGAGGAGCAGTTCATGCTGTGGCGCCGCTCGTACGACACCCCGCCGCCCGCCCTCGAGGACGGCACCGAGTTCTCGCAGAGCGCCGACCCGCGCTACGCCTCCATCCCGACGGAGCTGCGCCCGCGCACGGAGTGCCTCAAGGACGTCGTCGACCGCATGCTGCCGTACTGGTACGACGGCATCGTCCCGGACCTCCTCGACGGCAAGACCGTCCTGGTAGCCGCCCACGGCAACAGCCTGCGCGGCCTGGTGAAGCACCTGGACGGCATCTCCGACGACGCCATCTCGGGCCTCAACATCCCTACCGGCATCCCGCTCGCGTACGAGCTGGACGCCGACTTCCGCCCGCTGAAGCCGGGCGGCACGTACCTCGACCCGGACGCGGCGAAGGCCGCCATCGAGGCCGTGAAGAACCAGGGCAAGAAGAAGTAGCTTTTGCGATCATGCCCCCGACCTGCGCATACGACGCGGAGCGGGGGCATTTTCACGGCCTGGGCCCTGTCATTGGGCACGTCGTCGCACACCAGCAAGAAGTAGTCGTCCGCCATGCCCCTCCCCCTCTCTCGGGTTCGGAGCGTACGAGCCCTCAACCCTCGTGTCGTGCCGATTTAGTGGACCCGAAGACAGCAGCCACGGCCTTGCGGGTGCGCTCCTGGCTCGACGGCATGAGGTGCGCGTACACCCGCAGTGTCCCAGGCAGAGCCGAGCAGTCGCGGCCCAGGGCGTCGAGGTCGTTCGTACAGTGGCGCGCTCCACCTTGACGCCCTGAACCACGCCCGCTGGCAACGCGGCCGGCTCGACGCTGCGGCTCGCCCTCGGCTGCCTGCTCGGGCGTGAGTTGCGGCGCGTGGGCAGTGGCATGCGGATGGCCTTTGGGCAATTTCGGCGAAGCCGACCTGAGTAAGTGGATGGCGGATAACGCACGGGTGTGTTGGATCGAGCAGGACGAGCCATGGACCCTGGAGTCTCTCAACGTTCCCGTCAGTGGGCGGGGTCGGCGGACTCCGGGTCGTCGTCGCTCAGCTCCGGCTCCAGGCCCTCGGCCACCTCGGTCCGGCCTAGGCCCGCGTCGGCGCGCCATGCCTCGAAGGACCAGCCGGTCACTGCCACCACAGCGAGCCCGAGCGTCCAGCCGCCGACCACATCGCTGAACCAGTGGACGCCCAGCGCGATGCGGGTGAAGCCGACACCCAGTGCCGAGACGGCCGCAACGGCCCAGCACACGGGGCGGAGGCCGGGGCGCACCAGGGGCAGGAGGACGAGCAGCAGGATCGCGCACGAGGTCGTGGCCGTCATCGCGTGACCGGAGGGGAAGGAGAAGCCGGGGGCGTGCGCCACCGGGTCCGGCAGGTCCGGCCTCGCCCGCTCGACGACGGTCTTGACCAGCAGCCCCGTCAGCCCTCCCGCCACCGCGGTGACGGCCGACCACGCCGCCAGACGCCAGGCACGGCGGTACACCAGCCACAGGGTGAGCACCGCGACCGCTGCGCGCAGGGTCACGGGGTCCCACACCACGTCGGAGAAGAAGCGCAGGGTGCCGGTCCACGCCGGATGGTCGAGGGCGGTCCGGTGCAGCCACCGGGCCGCGCCCGCGTCGAGGCGCCGCAGCGGACGCCAGCCGCTCTCCACGAGGACGAGCAGGAGGCCGAAGATGACGGCGGCGACCGCGGCGACGGCTGCGGAACCGAACAGCCGGATCCCGAATCTGCGGTCGGCGTCCCGGCGGCTCCGTCGTCGGGCCGGGGCAGCGGGTCGGGCAGTCAATTCAGGCTCCTGGGTCGGGTTGTACGGGACCGGGCAACTTGGCCCGTACTGCCTCCAGTTGGGCGGCGAAGGAGAGGCCGAGGAAGAGTGCGATGGAGGTGAGGTAGGCCCAGAGCAGCAGGGACATGAAGGCCGTGAGCGGGCCGTACACGGTGTCGAAGGAACCGCTGACCTCGAGATAGAGGCTGAGCAGCCAGGTCAGCGTGGTCCAGAGCACCAGGTACACGGCAGCGCCGAAGGCCAGCCAGGTGTAGCCCGGCTGGCGGCGCCTCGGCGAACGGCGGAAGATCGCGCTCGCCGAGATGACCACGAGGACCACCCCGGTGGGCCAGCGCAGCAGGTCCCATGCGGACCGGGCACCGGCACCGAGGTCGTACACCTCGACCACGGCCGCCACCAGGTCGCCTCCGGCCACCATGGCGACGAAGCCGATGCCGAGCGGGATTCCGGCGGTCAGCGACATCACCAGCCCCCGCAGGTACTTCAGATGGAAGACCCGGTCGCGCTCGACGCCGTATATGCGGTTGGCACCGCGCTCTATCTGGCACATCGCCGTCGTCGTGTTGGTCAGGGAGAAGACCAGTCCGAACCACAGGGCGAGCTGGGCCCCGTCGTCGGCCCTGTGCCGGCTGCGGTCCAGCGCGTCGTCGACCACCGCGGCGCTCGGCCCCGCCGTGATCCGGTGGATCGTCAGTTCCGCCACCCTGCCCAGGTCCTCCGTGTGCAGGGCCGTCGACAGCCCGACGAAGGCGATGACCAGCGGCACCACGGCCAGCACGGTCTGCAGGGCGAGCGCCCGGGAGTGGCTGAAGCCGTCGGCGTACCGGAAGCGGATGAAGGAGTCGCGCAGCAGCGGCCAGCGGCCGTAGCGCCTCAGGGCGGCCAGCGCCTCCTCGCCGGAGAGTTCGCTGCCGACCATGTCGCGGGTCTGCGGGACCCGGGTGGCGGTGCCCATCTCACTCTCCCCGCACAGGCATGAGGACGGTCAGCGCGCCGGGCCTGACCTGGGCGGTGAGGCGCCGGCCCGGGGCCACGGGGTCGCCGTCCAGCTCGCGTGGCTGCGGTGCCTCGAAGCGGATGTCCGCGTGGCGGAAGGTGAAGTACTCCACGGGACGCGACCGGCCTGCGTGGCCGCTCTCCCCCTCCGGTCGGCGGCGCACCAGCGAGGCGACGGCGCTCAGCCAGCCCGCCGGTCCGCGCGGGTCGAGGATCATGAGGTCGAGCAGGCCGTCATCGGGCCGGGCCGCCGGGACCAGCGCGGCGCCGCCCTGAACCTTGCCGGTGTTGGCGACGAGCACCATCCGGGCGGTGCGGCGCAGGGGCCGTGCTCCGTCGAGGCCGACCGTCAGGCGCATCCGGGGCGCGCGCAGCTCCCGCAGGCCCGCCACCACATAGGCGGGCCAACCGAGCACGGCCTTGGCGCGGTCACTGGTGCTCTCCAGCATCGCGGCGTCGAGCCCGGCCCCGGACATCACCGTGAAGTGCGCGGGCGCCATGCCGTCGCCCTCGATCCACCCGAGGTCGATGCGGTGCGGAGCACCGCGCAGCGCGACGGCCAGCGCCTCCGCCGGTTTCACCGGGAGTCCCAGGTTGCGGGCGAGGAGGTTGCCCGTGCCGCAGGGCACCACCGCGAGCGGTATGCCCGTACCGGCCAGCGCCTCCGCCGCTGCCCGGACGGTCCCGTCGCCGCCGCAGACCACGACGAGCGACGCCCCGTCCCGCACCGCGCGCGCCGTCTGTCCCTCCCCCGGGTCGTCGGCGGTGGTCGGCACGAAGTCCGCCGGGTGGTGACCGTGATCCTCGAGAACCCGTCGCAGGCCGGCGCAGGCCGCCTCGTCGGTGACGGTGGGATTGAAGACCACCGCGGTGCGGCCGGGGGCCTGCCCGGTCGGCGCCCCGGGAGCCGGTGCCTTGCGGGCCGCTGCGTCGGCAGGCGCGGCGGCGGGCACGTGCGGTCCGGCCGGCAGGGCGCGGCCGACGATGAACAGGGACAGCGCGCCGTTGAGCAGACCTCCCGCGATGTCCGTCGGATGGTGCATCCCCCGGTACGCCCTGGCGATCCCCACCAGCAGGGGCACGAGGAGCAGCAGCACCGCTACGGCTCTGCGCCACGGCCCCTTCGTCCGGTGCAGGACCAGGACCGCGAGGCCGGCGTAGAGGGCTGTCGCCGCGCCGGTGTGTCCGGAGGTGTAGCTGGAGGTGGGGGGCGAGGCGTCGAGCCGTTCGACGTCCGGCCGGGCGCGGTCCACCGCTTCGGTGATGACCAGGAAGACCAGGGACTGGAGCGAGACGGCGACAGCCAGGAAGAGCGCGTCCCTCCACTTGGGAAGCCGCGGGACCACGAGGAGGCCGAGGCAGGCCAGGAGGGTGCCTGCGATGACCGCGGCGGTGTTGCCCGCCTCGGAGACGACGAGGGACACCGTGTCGAGCGTGCCGGTACGGGCACGCTCCAGCGCGTCGGTGACCTCGTCCTCGGACGTCAGTGGCCATACGCGGGCCGCGGGTCCGGTGACAAGGAGTCCGAGCCCCACCATCAGTGCCGCCTGGCAGACCGCCGTCGACACGATGATCCCTGCGGCCCGGCCCATGCCCCCGGCGGTCTCCGGGGCACGGAGCGAGCGCTCCGCGTCCGCCCGGGACGGCCGGGAGGGGACGTCGTCGCCCGCAGAGGGTGACATGGCGGAGAGGTGTCCACCGGGGAGGGCGGTGCGTCTTTCCGGTGTGTCGGTCGGCATGGCGTTCCCGTCGTTCGGTGCCTCTCGGGCTACGAGTGGAACCGGGGCTCACCCCGGCGTCTCGCCGTGTTCCCCCTCCTCGTCCCTCCAGACCTGCCGCCGGGCGCCGTCCCTCTCCCCCGGCACGGACCGGCGGCTGCCCCGGTCGAAGCGGCCGGGGCAGCCGTCATGAGCTGCCGGGGCCGACGCGGTGTGGCCGCGATGGGCCTGACCAGGGCTTCCGCTCCGCCCGGCAGTCGAATCGCGCGTGCCCGGGAGGACGAGCGGCCGCCCGGAGAACCGCATCACCGAGATGCGCACGTGTGAGCAGGAGAGCGGCGTCGCCCGCACGACCTCGTACGGGCGACGGCGGACACGGCATACGGGCCGTCCGAGGCCGGCGAACGGCAGCAGACGACCACCGGCGATGACAGGTGACAGCACCGCAATCACGGCGCGGAGCAGGCAGGACGCAGGTCGGCCGGAGCGGTGCGCAGGACCCGGGGCAGGAAGACGTAGCACGCCCAAAACCCCCTACCTGCGGTTTGTCCGCGAGTAGGGGGTTCGTCCTTGCCTCAGGGCCGTCGCCGGGCCCGGCACCGGGTGCACGAGCACGCGAAGCGTCAGCCCGGGGTCAGGGTGGCCGAGGTACTCCGCCGCATGCCTGATACGGGGATCGCCGGGACGTGACCTGGTCCTAGTTGTCGAACCACACGACGAGGCGGACGTGATCAGGGCCGTGGCGCTTGGCCAGGGTGCGCATCACCGCCCACAGGTCGCCCCAGTCCTCGTCCCGGACCGCCTGCCGCCGGCTGAGCCGTGAGATACGGAAGAGGCGTTCTCCGTCGACCCATTCGGTGCCTTCGGGCCAGCGGTCGCCCGCGCGCGCGACGGTCTGCAGGCTGGTTCCGGTGAGTTCGGCGAGGCGCTCACACGATGTGCCCCACCCACAGCAGACCCAGTCGCCGTCGGAGCCGCGACGGTACTCAAACGCTTGCGGGTTCACCTGCAGCGCAGCGGGTTCGTCCCACGCCGCCGCCTCGAGTTCGGCCCAGCTGATCCAGGACGGGCTGTGGGCGTCGAGGCCTTCTTCCCGGAAGGCTCTGGTCGCCGCCCGGGATGCGTCCTCCGGGAAGCCTCGCCCCGCGGCCAGAGGCTCGAAACAGCCACCTCGCACCCCGAACAGGCAGTCGAAGGCGTAGTAGCACCGGCCGTTGTAGAGGTGATCCAAGGCCCCTGCCGGATGCCAGCGAAGGAAGGGGTCGTCGTCGTCGGGCTCGGACATGTCGATGTGATTGTTCTTGACCTCGATGAAGCCGTGTATGTCCGTACCCATGGCCGGAATTCTGCTGGACAGGCCGGTGAGAAGCGAACGGATTCGGGGTCGGCCTCGTGCCGCGTGCCGTAGTCGTGCCGGAGCCAGGGGCACCAGCGGTCAAGGGCGGGAGCCGGGCGCATCCGACCCCGCGAGCCGCGCCCCTGCCTGCGGTCTGTCCGCGCGTAGGGGCTTTTCGCTGTGCCCGGGCAGCCGAAGGGTCACGCCTGAGCCGAGCCACCCCGCACGGCGGGATCGGACACATCTTCGAAACTTTCGAAACTTCGGACCGGGTTTTGATCTCCATATCGAGTCCCCCGACCGACTCGATTGAGCCTTTCCGATCAGACACCACCCTTGACCAGGCCGGACGTCTTCTCACCAAGTCCCTTGCCGGGATGGGGGTTTCGCAATTCTTGCGGAAACTGTTGACATCACCAAGGCGCCGGACCAACCTATGCCATCGACAGGCCCCAACCTGTCGGTCCGGGGCACCCCACGTGACCCGGCCCTCCGGTCGCCGACCGCACGACGACCGGCCGACTCATGTCGCGTCACCCCGGCCCCCCACAGGTCCGCCGGGTCGTATCACGCTGCCTGGCCCCCCAGCCAGCCTTCACGAGGAGGAAGCGCATGAACAGGAACGACGCCCCCACACCCACGGGTAAGGACAACGACGGCACCCCCGCCGGCGGGCTCAGCCGCAGAGGATTCATCGGCGGCACCGGCGCCCTGGCGCTGGCCACTTCCGCGCTGGTGCTGCCCGGCACCGCCCACGCCGACACGGTCATCACCTCGAACCAGACCGGCACCAACAACGGCTTCTACTACTCGTTCTGGACCGATGGCGGCGGGTCGACGTCCATGACCCTGAAGTCCGGCGGGGGTTACAGCACCTCATGGAGCAACGTCGGCAACTTCGTCTGCGGTAAGGGATGGAGCAACGGCGGACGCCGGAGTGTGAACTACTCGGGCAGCTTCAATCCGTCGGGCAACGCGTACTTGACGCTCTACGGGTGGACGGCGAACCCGCTTGTGGAGTACTACATCGTCGACAACTGGGGAACGTACCGGCCCACGGGCGAGCACAAGGGCACGGTGACCAGCGACGGCGGTACGTACGACATCTACAGGACGACGCGGTACAACGCGCCCTCCGTCGAAGGCACCAAGACCTTCAACCAGTACTGGAGTGTCCGGCAGTCGAAGCGGACGGGCGGAACCATCACCACCGGAAACCACTTCGACGCGTGGGCACGTGCCGGAATGAATCTGGGCAGTTTCAACTACTACATGATCCTCGCGACAGAGGGATACCAGAGCAGCGGGAACTCGAACATATCCCTGAGCGGCTGATGTTCCCGCCCCGGTAGAGAACACGCCGGGCCCCCTGCCCGCGGGTCGACCGCACGCAGGGGGCCCGGCGCCCGCCCTTGCCGCACCGGCTAACGTGACGCCCGTGCCCGCCCGTTCCCACCCGTTCCCGGGTGCTCAGGCAGCGCGGAACGGGTAGGCAGTGCACAGAGAGCAAGGAGATCGGGGAGAGCGATCATGAGCGAGTCTCTGAAGACCTTCGTCGGCGGTGCCGAGGTCGAGGTGCCCAACAGCATCCCGGCCATCCGCGCCGCGCTGCCCGAGGACAGACGCGAGGAGTTCGACCACGCGATCAACGAGGCCGGTGTCCACGAGATCCAGGCCGTCATGCGGCACTGGATGCTGGAGTCCGTCCCCGATCCCGAGGCCGAGCAGATCCTGGAGCGGCTGGCACAGGACGAGGCCGAGAGGCGGAGCGTCGCTTGAGTTTCCGCATCTCCTACGCACCGCCGGCCGACGACACCCTGGCCAAGATGCGGGACGGCGACTTCTTCCGGGACGAGATGGCACGCACCGTGGGCCAGGATCCGTACGGGCACGCGTCGTCCGCCGTCAAACGGGAGCCCGACCGGCGCGAGGCCACGGTGTACGGGGCGATCGTCCTCTACTACGTCTCCGGATCCGTATGGACGGTCACCGTGGTCAGGCTCGTTCCCCTGCCGTGAACCGAGGAGATCCGTCCATGCCGATCGAGACAACTGCCGCCGTGCTCAGGGCCGTCGGGGTCCCGGAGAGCGCCGTCGCCTCCTGCGAGCCGCTCACCGGCGGCACGTACAACACCGTCACCCGCGTCACACTCCGGGACGGCCGGGACTGGGTGGTGAAGATCCCGCCCCTCCACGCCACCGGAATGAGCTACGAACAGCGCCTGCTGGTCAATGAGATCGCCTTCTACGAGGCCGCCGCGGCCGTGGGCAACGGCACGATCCCGCAGGTCGTGCACAGCGAACTCGACCACGGGGCACCGGCAGGCGCCTACGTCGTCATGACCGCATGTCCGGGCAGGCCCTGGCACGACATCGCCGACGACCTGACGGACGGCGAGAAGCAGCGGCTGCGCACGGAGCTCGGGCAGATCGTCGGCCGCCTCCACACCGTGCGGGGCCCGGCCGGATTCGGGTATCCCGCCGAACCGCTGGGCCCCCTCTCCCCCTCGTGGCGCGAGGCGTTCACCGCGATGACCGATGCGGTGCTCAGCGATGCGCAGACCTACCGGGCCAGGCTGCCGCGCCCGGTGGCGGAGATACGGTCCGTGCTCGCCGCCGCCTCGTACGTGCTGGACGAGGTGACCGCACCCGCCCTGGTCCACTTCGATCTGTGGCAGGGCAATCTGCTGGTGACCGGGGAGCCGGGCGCCCGGTCCATCGGCGGGATCATCGACGGCGAGCGGATGTTCTGGGGTGATCCGGTTGCCGATTTCGTCTCGACGGCCCTGCTCGGCGACCTGGAGGAGGACGAGGACTTCCTCGCCGGGTACGCGTCCGTGACGGGCGGCCCCGTCGGATTCACCGCGTCCGTACGGCTCCGGCTCGCCCTCTACCGCAGCTACCTCTACCTGATCATGCTCACCGAAACGGTCCCCCGGGGCGCGACGGCGGACACGTCGGAGTGGACGTGGACCCAGGTGGCGCCGCGGCTCGTGGAAGCACTGGGGGACGTGGAGTCGGCGACGCGCTCGCGGGTGTGAGCGCGTCGCCGAAGCGGCGGGAGCCTCAGCGGATGAGGGCGCGCTGGGCCTCGTACAGGTTGTGCGGGCGGACGGCCTGCGGAGTCCCGTACGCCTCCAGGCGCGTATGCAGATCGCCGGTGAAGTCGGGGACGTCGATCTGGTCGAACTCCGTCACCTCGCTGATGCCGACCGTCGCGCTGTACGGGGCGAGGCCGTCGATCCGCATGAGTCCCGCGCGGCCGTTGGTGACCCGGATGTTCCAGTGGGTGAAGCGGGCACCGAAGAGTGGCCCCGCGCTGGCGTCGCCGCCGTGGCGCCCGTTGTTCTCGACTGTGATGTCCGTACGGACGTTGGCGAACGGCATCCCCCGGTGGGAGTCGAACGTCCCCATCGCCATCTGCCCGTTCGACCAGACGTTGTAGCTGGACAGGCCCTCGACGTTGATGCCGTGGAGCTGGGTCCCGGCGGGCGCGGGAACGGTGCGCTGCTCGACGGTGAAGTCCTCGATCAGATTGTCGTGGGAGCCCTCACGGCAGTAGTACGGGTGGTGCGAGCCGCGGCCCGTGACCTTCGTACGGCGCAGGGTGCAGGCGGACGCGGCGATCAGCCCGAAGCCGTTGTCGACGTGGCGGACGGTGATGTCGTCCGCCCAGCAGTCGTAGGCGCACTGGAAGGCGACACCGTTGTATCCCTTGTCCAGCAGGTGCGGTGACTGCGGGGTCTCGACCGCTTCGAGGGTGAGGCCCTCGACACCCGAGTTGCTGAGCGGCGTGGCGAGGGTGGTGAGGCGGGGGTCCCATTCGGGACGCACGTCGAGCGGGAGGGGGCGCTCCAGGGTGACGTTCCGCCCGTGTACGGCGGTGATGCGCACCGGCCATTCGTAGGGGACGTACGAGGTCAGCTTGGTCTTGTCGTCCCAGACGTACGACGCGGCGCCCTCGCTGTCGCCCGCCATGTGCTGCAGCAGCGTGTGGCCGGCGTCGTCGGCGAGGCGGAGAAGGACCAGCCGGCCCGGCTTCAGGTGCCGCGTGGAGGAGACGGTGACCGTCTTGTCGCCGCGGCGGGCGGGGGCGACGGTGGTCAGCGTCTGCCACTCGTCGCGCTTGTTGCCGGTCCAGCCCTCGAAGGGCCAGGCCTTCGCCCTGATCGCGTCGGTGAGCGAGGTCCAGCGGTCTTCCGGGCAGAGCCAGATGAGGCCGCCGGCCCAGGACCAGCTGGACTTGTCGCCGCCGTAGCGGCTGCCGTAGGCGCCGATGATCTCGGTGAGGTTCCTGGTCGCGTACAGCTTCGTCGCTCCGCTGCCCGCGCCGCGCACCACCACGTTGCTGTGGCCGATGCGAATGATGTCGTCGATGCGGTACGTCCCTGCCGGGATGAGCACCGTGCCACCGCCACGCTCTCCGGCAGCGGCGATGGCACGGTTGATTGCGGGGGCGGCGTCGGTGGAGCCGTCCGGCCTGGCCCCGTACGTCAGGACGTCGGCGACGAAGGGGCGGGTGGCCCGGCGCGGGAGGTCGGAGCCCGAGCGGTAGCCGGCGCGGCCGATGAACGGGACCTGGGGGTGGGTGAACGGGGCGGCGGTGAACTCCCGCCACAGAGGCGACGATCCGTGCGTCCGGGCGCCTGCCGCGCCTGTCGCCCCTGCCGTGCCTTCCGTGCCGGCGCCGCTCGCCGCCCTTGCCCTGCCGGCACTGTTCTCGGCCTGTGCCGTGCCCGCGCCGCCGAGCGCCCCGGCGGCGGCCGCTGCGGTGACAGCGACGGCGCTGCCGAGCAGCCGGCGTCTACTGAGGTTCCCCATGACCCGAACCACCTTTCAGCTATATGAACGACGTTCATATGTGCGTCGGCGGCGAGCATGCCACGGGGCGACAGTGCAACGGAAGATGCCTGCGTTGCCGAATTCGCGGGAGCGGAAGGTCAGTTGGCTGGGCGCTGGGTCAGGTGGGTGAACGCGTCCAGATTCCGGGTGGATTCGCCGCGCTCGACCCGCCAGGCGTACTCCTTGCGGATCGCGCTCGCGAAGCCCAGTTCGAGGAGGGAGTTGAAGGCGCCGTCCGCCGCCTCGAGGACCGTGCCCAGCAGCCTGTCGAGCTCCTCGGGAGTGACCACCGAGAGCGGAAGCTTTCCGACGAGGTAGACATCGCCGAGCGGATCGATCGCGTAACTCACCCCGAACAGACGCAGATTGCGCTCCAGGAGCCAGCGGTGCACGGCCGCGTCGTTCTCGTCCGGGTGGCGGACGACGAACGCGTTGAGGGAGAGGGAATGCTTGCCGACACGCAGGGAACAGGTCGTGGACAGCTTCCGGGTGCCGGGCAGCTTCACGACGAAACTGCCGGGCTCGGGGCTCTCCCATTCGAGCTCCGCGTCGTTCAGCGCCGCCTCGATGACCTGCGCCGCTGCTGCCTCGTCGGATACGTCAGCCATGGTGCGAGCGTACGACAGAGCTACCGGGCCCGAGACCTCAGCCGTGGTGCGTCCGCGCCTGGCGGCGGTGTTCGTACATCGCTGCCGTGTACACATCGGCGGTGGCCGAGGCCGCCGTGTCCCAGCCGAACGACTGGGCATGCGCGGCCGCCGCCGCACCCATCCGGCCGACCAGTTCCGGGCGCTGGGCGAACCGGCCCAGCGCCTGCGCGTACGCCTCCGGGTCGTGGCCCGGGATCAGGAAGCCGCTCACCCCGTCCCGTACCGCCACCGGAAGACCGCCGACCGCCGCCGCGACCACCGGCGTACCGGAGGCCTGGGCCTCTATGGCGACGAGCCCGAAGGACTCGCTGTACGAAGGCATGACCAGTACGGACGCCGCCCGGAACCAGTCGGCGAGCTGGTCCTGACCGACCGGCGGCTGGAATCGCACGACGTCGGCGATGCCGAGGCGCGCGGCCAGCTTCTGCAGGCCCTCCGGCTTGGCGAGCCCGCTGCCGCTGGGGCCGCCGACGACCGGCACGACGATGCGGGAGCGCAGCGAAGGCTCACGTTCCAGGAGTACGGCGACGGCGCGCAGCAGCACGTCGGGGGCCTTCAGCGGCTGGATTCGGCCGGCGAAGAGCGGGATCAGGGCGTCCTGCGGCAGTCCGAGGCGGGCCCGCGCCGCGGCGCGGCCGTCGGCGGGACTGAAGCGGTCCAGGTTGACGCCGGGGTGGACGACGGCGACTGCGGCCGGGTCCGCCTCGTAGAAGCGGACGAGCTCGTCGGCTTCCTCCGCGGTGTTCGCGATGAGCCGGTCGGAGGCGTGCACGATCTGCGTCTCGCCGATGACCCTCGCGGCGGGCTCGGGGGTGTCACCCTCGGCGAGCGCGGCGTTCTTGACCTTCGCCATGGTGTGCATGGCATGGACGAGGGGAACGCCCCAGCGCTGGGCGGCGAGCCAGCCGACCTGGCCGGAGAGCCAGTAGTGCGAGTGGACGAGGTCGTAGTAACCGGGGCGCTGACCGGCCCAGGCCTGCATCACGCCGTGCGTGAAGGCGCAGAGCTGAGCGGGCAGCTCCTCCTTGGCCAGACCCTCGTACGGCCCGGCGTCGACGTGCCGGACCAGGACGCCGGGCGCCAGTTCGACCGACGGGGGCAGTGCGCCCGTGGTGGCCCGGGTGAAGATCTCGACCTCGATGTTGATCGCGGCGAGACGCTTGGCCAGCTCGACGATGTAGACGTTCATGCCGCCCGCGTCGCCGGTGCCCGGCTGGTGCAGCGGTGAGGTGTGCACGGAGAGCATCGCGACGCGGCGCGGCTTGCGGTGGCCGCCGGCGAAACCGCCAGGGAAGCGGATACGGGGTGCCACACGGCTGCTGCCGAGCCGGGAGACGTACTGGCTCACGTGGTCCGCTCCTCCTCACTCGGGGCATCACTCGTCAGGGGCACACGGCCCCTTTCAAGGGGCAAAACAGTGGAACCAAGCCTTTCATTTCCACTTTGCCAAACAATTACGATCCGGCGGGCGCCGGCCCGCACCCGCCGCCACCCCTCCACGACTCCCGCCTCCCCGCCTGCCCCTTCCAGGGCTTCGCATACGCTCCATGTCATGCCCCAGCGCCCCATCGGCACCGCGACCCGCGGGACCACCAACCCCAACCGGCTGCGCCGTATGGACCGCTGGATCGCCGCCACCCACGGCCCCGCACTGCGCCGCAGCGACTCCCCCGTCGCGGTCGACCTCGGCTACGGCGCGGCCCCGTGGACCGCCGTCGAGCTGCTGGAACGGCTGCGCACCGCCGAACCGCGCACCACGGTCGCCGGCATCGAGATCGACCCGGAACGGGTGGCCGCGGCGAAACCGTACGAGCGCGAGGGCCTCACCTTCGTCCACGGGGGCTTCGAGATCCCCCTGACCGGCCGGCCCGCTCTCATCCGGGCGGCGAACGTGCTGCGCCAGTACGACGAGGCGGAGGTCGCCGCGGTCTGGCAGCGGCTGTGCGCACGGCTCGCCCCGGAGGGGCTGCTCGTCGAGGGCACCTGCGACGAGATCGGGCGCCGGCACGTCTGGGTGGCGCTCGGCCCGGAGGGGCCGCGCACGGTCACCTTCGCGACCAGGCTCGGCTCGCTGGAGCGCCCCTCGGACCTCGCGGAGCGTCTTCCCAAGGCCCTGATCCACCGCAACGTGCCCGGCGAACCGGTCCACGCCTTCCTGCGGGACCTCGACCGGGCGTGGGCGGCCGCCGCACCGTACGCCTCGCTGGGCGCGCGGCAGCGCTGGATCACGGCGGTGCGAGCGGTCTCCGCCGACTGGCCACTGACGGACGGAGTGCGGCGGTGGCGGCAGGGTGAAATCACGGTGCAGTGGTCCGCCCTGCGGCCCAACACGCGCTGAACGGACGCCGAAGGAGTACCCGATCCGGGAACTCCTTCGACGCACCGTTCGTGTGAGACGGCGGAGGGGTGATCCCTGCGCCTCCCGCGTGAAGGATCGGATGGTGTCCGCCACTGCTGGGGTCTGCCTCTGTTGCTTTACGGGACGACATGGCACGATCGCGACGTTGCCATGACGTTACTGACGGTAAGTCAGATGTCCGCCATCTGACGGTCCGTACCTTTGCTGCTTTCTGTCCGGAGGGGGAGCTCGTGAACCGACGCCACTGTGCCGCTGCCGCGATCACACTGGTCTGCGCGCTGGCTGTACTGGCCGCGCCGGTCCAGGCCATGGCCACACCCGCGCCCGAGCCCTCCCCGGCCACGGGGAAGACCCTCGAAGAGGTACGCGAGGAGATCGACACGCTGTACCGCAAGGCCGGGGCGGCCACGGACGCGTACAACCTCGCCGAGGAACAGGCGAAGAAGCAGTCCGGCGAGATCGTGCAGCTGGCCGAGGCGATCGCCGACGGCCAGGCGCGGATCGCCGAACTGAAGAGCACGGCAGGCGCCCAGGCCCGCGAGCAGTACCGCAACGGCGGACTGCCGCCGGGCGCGCAGCTGGTGCTCAGCAATGACCCGCGGCTCTTCCTCGACGGCGTGAACCAGGTCAGGCAGGGCCAGCAGGCCACCAAGGGCGTCCTGACCCAACTCAAGCGGACGCAGGAGGACTTGGAGACGTACACGCAGGACGCGAGCATCAACTGGACCAAGCTCGAGTCCAACCGCGTCAAGCAGGCCAAGGCCAAGAAGAGCATCACCGCACAGATCGCGGCGGCCAAGAAGATCGAATCACGGCTGGAGAAGAAGGAGCAGGCCCGGCTCCTCGAGCTGGAACAGCAGGCCGCGTCCACGGCGCAGGCCGCCTGGCTCTCCTCCGGTGCACTGAAGGACATCAACCGCGAGGCGAGCTCGAGCGGCAGGGTGGCCATCGGCTTCGCGACCGCCCAGATCGGCAAGCCGTACGTATGGGGGGCCGAGGGCCCCCGTTCGTACGACTGCTCGGGGCTGACCTCCCAGGCCTGGGCGGCGGCGAAGCGGCCGATCCCGCGGACGTCCCAGGAGCAGTGGCGCCTGCTGCCGCGCATCGCCGTCCGGGACATGCGCCCCGGCGACCTGATCATCTACCACAGCGACGCCAGCCACGTCGGGATGTACGTCGGCGACGGGGCGATCGTGCACGCGCCGCGGCCCGGCCGCAACGTCACGCTGACGGGCGCGGGCTCGATGCCGATACTCGGCGTGGTCCGCCCGGACAAGTAGCCGTCCGGGCGGAGGCGGCCCGTCCGGCGCGGCGCGTGATGTTTGTCATGGCTCCCGTGTCCGCTTCGTACCCGCTCATCACGCCGGATCCGTGACGGGAAGCGGCTTATGGCCGCGCATATGACAGCGGCCGATCTTCACACTCCATTCCGTTCCCCTGCCGCGGACCGCTATCGTCCCCGTCTGGCGGGTCGTCGATCGTCGTCCCGCCGCGCCCTCGGGGGGAGGGAAGGAAACCCGAACCGATGCCCGTACCCGTACCGCAGCAACGTGCTGTTCCCGCTGCGGAGACCACCCATGGCGCCGACCTCACCCTCCTGGTGATCGAGGACGACCCTGCGGGCACCTTCACCGTCCCCGAGCTGCCGTCCGCCGCCGGGACCCGGGTCCGTGTCCGTACCGCCCGCAATCTCACCGAGGCGGGGCGGCTCCTCACCGACGACGTCGACTGCATCCTGCTCGACCTCGACCTGGCCCTGCCCACCGGCGCACGCACCGACGCGGACAAGGACGGCTCCGGGCACCCGGACGAGCTCGCCACCCTCAAGCACATACTGCGCATCGCGCCGCGCCACGCGGTCCTCGCCCTCACGGCCGAGAACGACGCGGAGCGGGCTGCCGAGGCCGTACGGGTCGGGGCACAGGACTACCTCTTCCGCGGCGAACTCGACGGGCGCCTCCTCAGCCGGGCCATCCGGTACGCGGTGGAGCGCAAACGTGCGGACATCGCCCAGCACCAGCTGACCGAGTCCCGGCTGCGCGCCCAGGAGAACGCCAGGCTGGAGCGCGGGCTGCTGCCCACTCCCCTCCTCCAGGGCTCCGACCTGGACTTCGCCGCCCGCTACCGGCCGGGGCGCAGCCGCGCCCTGCTCGGCGGGGACTTCTACGACACGGTCCGGACGCCCGACGGCACGGTCCACGCGATGATCGGCGACGTCTGCGGGCACGGCCCCGACGAGGCGGCGCTCGGCGTCGAGCTGCGCATCGCCTGGCGGGCGCTGACCCTGGCGGGGCTCTGCGGTGACGAGCTGCTCTCCACGCTGCAGCAGGTCCTGGAGCACGAACGGCAGAGCGAGGAGATCTTCGCGACGGTCTGCACCGTCGACATCGCCCCCGACGGACGGCGCGCGGGTCTCTGCCTCGCGGGGCACCCCGCACCGCTGATCGCGCGCCAGGGACGGGCGGCACATCTGCTTCCCTACGAGGACGGCGGCCCGGCACTCGGCCTGCTGCCGCACGCCCGCTGGCCGCGCCGGCAGGTGCAGCTGGGCGGCTCCTGGAGTCTGATGATGTACACCGACGGGCTGATCGAGGGGCGCGTGGGACTCGAGGGAACACAGCGGCTCGGCCAGGACGGCATGGTCGCGATGATCAACGGTCAGCTGGACCAGGGGCTCGGCGGCGAGGCGCTGCTGGAGGCCGCGGTCTCCCAGGTGCAGGAGCTGAACGGCGGCGAGCTCACCGACGACGTGGCGGTCCTCCTGCTCGAACGCGACGAGGCCCGGATACGCGGACGGGGCCGGAGCGCTTTGCGCTCCCGCCCCGGCTCGGCCGCACCCGCGAGCGCTCAGCGCCCGCCGTTGTAGGGGCCGTACGGCCCGTCACTGCTGGAACCGCCACGGCGGCCGCCTCCGCCGCCCGTTACCGCCTTGATCGCCGGCCGTACGTCCACCATGAAGACGATGGACGCGATCACGCCTGCGATCTGCAGGAAGAGGATCGGAATGATCAGGTTCACGAAGACGGTGACGCCGAGGATGATCAGCCAGAAGGACTTCTTCTGCTTGTCCGCCGCCCGGTAGGCGTCCTCGCGCGCCGTCGCCGCGAAGATCAGCGCGACCACGGCCAGGACGAGCATGGCCAGGTAGAGCATCTGGAGGAACGAGCCGAATGCTTCGAGCAGCATGGTGAGCACCGCCTAGTCAGTGGATGAGCGCCTCGCGGCCAAGGTACCGGGACAACGACCCGGCCACCCCCAAAGGTGCCCGGACCGTTCCCGGCCGTCCCGGTACCGCTCCCGCTACTTCGCGGACGGCGGGGTGGGCTTCTTCGCCGCAGGCTTGCGCACGGGTGCCGGCTTCTTCACGGGCGCCGCCTTGGCCTCGGCAGGCTTCGGCGCGGGCTTCGCCGGGGCAGCCGGGGCCGGCTTCGCCTGAGGGGCGGCCGCCTCGGACTTCTGCTTGGGCACGGACTTCGGCTCCGCCTCGACAACGGCGGCGATTTCGACGATCTCGTCGGCCGCCTCGCCGCGCCACGTCCGCACGGTCTTCTCGCCGCGCTCGGCGACCTTCTCGTACGTCTCACGGGCCCGGACCGCGTACTCGGCGGCAACGCCCACGCTCCGCAGCGCCAGGTCCTGGGCGCTCTCGCCCAGCTTCTTCAGGTCGGTGTCCAGCGCCCCGATGACCTCGGTCACCTTCGCCTGAACGGTGGCCTGGGCCTCCCTGGCCTGCGTGGCCACCTTCTCCTGCACGACCTTGGGGTCGGTGTTGCGTACGGCCTCGATCCGCTCGGGCGCCTCGGCCCGCAGCTGCTCGATCAGCGCCGGAACCTTGCGCGCCTGCTCCACGGCGAGGTCGGCCGTGCCGGCGGCGAAGTAGAAGGGGGTGCGGTCGGTGAGGGTCTTGCGCAGGTCATCGGTGATGGCCATGACTGTGGTCCTCCCGGATCATCAGAAGTCAGTTCAGAGGTGTGTCTGCATCACTGCCGTCGGCCGTGCGGGGGCCGCGGGCATCCGTACCGGCGCCGCTTTCGTCACCGGCGCCGCTTTCCGCGTCGGCACCGATTCTGCTCTCCGCATCCGCAGCACCGTGTACCTCGGCGCCGGTGTCGGGCACGACGTCGAAACCGTTCTCCTTGCGGAAGGAGTCGTAGATCTGCAGCAGTACGTTCTTCTGCCGCTCGTTGATCGACGGATCGGCCAATATGACCGCCCTCGTCTCCAGCTCCTCCCGCTCCCGCTCATCGAGGATCCCGGCCCGCACGTAGAGCGTCTCGGCAGAGATCCGCAGCGCCTTGGCGACCTGCTGCAGAACCTCGGCACTCGGCTTGCGCAGGCCGCGTTCGATCTGGCTGAGATACGGGTTGGACACTCCGGCGGCGTCGGCGAGCTGCCGCAGGGAGAGCTGCGCGGTACGCCGCTGCTCACGCAGGTACTCACCGAGATTGCCGACGTTGAGTGATGCCATGACTCGATAGTGCAACACCCTTGCTAACTATTGCAAGCGCCTGCTTGCAAAAGTGTTCGGCGCCACGTAGCCCTTCCCGTGTGACTTCCGGCGTTGGCTGTCACATTTCAGCGCTTGTTGTCACTGCTGTGGCTTGGACCGTGTCCTACGCGGTGAGCCGGGACACGATAGGTGGAACCTGGCCAAGCATGTGGGAACTAGAGACGTGTCGCAGTGCGGACAAGGTCGGCGACGGCTCTGGACCGGCTGTGCGGTGGCCAGGCGATCACGGTGGTGACTGTCGGCGCGTCCAGCACGGGCACGGCGGCGAGGTCCGCGTGCAGTTGGGCTCGGCACGACTCCGGTGAGACCGCGCAGGCACGGCCGAGCGCGACGAGCTGCAACAACTGCGCGTGGTCGCGGACCTGCGGGCCGGGGCCGGTCGGGTAGGTGCCGTCGGGGGCGGGCCAACGTGGCAGGGGCAGGCCCGGCAGCCCGGTGATGTCGGCCATGCGCACATGGGCCCGGACGGTGAGTGGATGCCCGGCCGGCAGGACCACAACCTGGCCCTCCGTGCCGAGCTCTTCGGTGTGGAACCCGGTCGTCGAGTCGAACGGCCGGTGCAGCAGCGCCACGTCGGCCCGGCCCTCGCGCAGGAATCGTTCCTGCTCGGCCGGGCCGCACAGGATGACGTCGACGGGGACCGCGTCGGGTTCGGCAGCGTACGCGGCGAGCAGTTTCGCCAGCAGTTCGCTGGACGCGCTGGCTTTGGTGACCAGGACCAGGCCGGGACGGCCGGTCACGGATAGGGCGGCGCGGCGGGTCCGGCGCTCAGCGGCGTCGACCGCGTCGAGCGCCGCGCGGCCCTCGGTCAACAGCACCGAGCCGGCCTCGGTCAGCGTGACAGTGCGGCTGGTCCGGTCCAGCAGCGCTGCCCCGAGCCGGCGTTCGAGCTGCTGGATCGCCCGGGACAAAGGCGGCTGCGCGATCCCGAGCCGCTGTGCGGCGCGCCCGAAGTGCAGCTCTTCAGCGACAGCGACGAAATATCGCAGTTCCCGGGTCTCCATACGGCCACGCTACTCCGGATCCATACCCGGAAGGTATCGCCGCCCACCCGATCGGTGTTGGACCCCCGCCGGGCCCCGAGGCAGCATCGTCTCCATGAGCGAACGAAGGATTGCGCTGGTCACCGGCGCGAACAAGGGAATCGGCTACGAGATCGCCGCGGGCCTGGGTGCCCTCGGCTGGAGCGTCGGCGTCGGCGCCCGCGACGATCAGCGCCGTAAGGCCGCGGTGGAGAGACTGCGCGCGGCCGGCGTCGACGCGTTCGGCGTACCGCTGGACGTGACCGACGACGCGAGCGCGACCGCCGCCGCACGGCTGATCGAGGAGCAGACCGAGCGCCTCGACGTGCTCGTCAACAACGCCGCCATCACCGGCGGCATGCCGCAGGAGCCCACCCGGGTCGATCCCGCCACCATCCGGACGGTCGTGGAGACCAACGTGATCGGCGTCATCCGCGTCACCAACGCGATGCTGCCGTTGCTGCGCCGCTCCGTCTCACCGCGGATCGTGAACATGTCCAGCAGTGTCGGCTCCCTCACCCGGCAGTCAGGAGCCGCCGGTGAGCGGACGACGGGTCCGGTGGCCGTGGCGTACGCGCCGTCGAAGACGTTCCTGAACGCCATCACTCTCCAGTACGCCCGGGAGCTGAGCGGCACGAACATCCTGATCAACGCCGGCTGCCCCGGCTACGTCGCGACCGACCTCAACGGCTTCCGCGGCGTGCGCGCCCCCGAACAGGGCGCGGCGATCGCCATCAAACTCGCGACCCTGCCCGACGACGGCCCAACCGGCAAGTTCTTCGACGACGCCGGCGTAGTGCCCTGGTGATGCCCCGGGCGGTCATCACCCGCCGGGGTGAGGGGCTTCGCCCGTGCGTCTCGAACAGGTTTATCAGCACTAGTTCCCACGTGAATGGCAATTCACCGCAGGTTGCAAGCAGCGTGACCATGTGGTTCCGACAAGCGTGACCCGCGGGGTCCGAATCGCACGTTCACCACACCCTCATGGTTCCAACTACCGCGTCCCGTCACACGCGGTGAGGCGAATGTCCCGTCGCACTCCAGCAGGCAGATTCTCAATGCTCTGCCGCCGAGCCGACGTCATGTCGTACTGCAAGGACGGCAACGACGCGAACTCGGCCTGGACCTCCGCGCCCGGCTGGACGCGCGATACCAACCTGCTCCAGCTCGGGTACCCGCCGGTGCCGCGCCGCACCGCACCGCGCCAGACCGCCGGGCCTGCGCCCGGCCTGCGCGGCGCGGCGCGGCGCTGACGACCACCGGCGACGCGCTCAGATCACTGTGGTGCCGCCGTCGGCAACCAGCTCCATGCCATTGACGTAGCTCGAGTCGTCCGAGGCGAGGAACAACGCGACCGACGCGATCTCTTCAGGGCGGCCCATCTCTCGCCGCGGGATCACGGATTCGAACTGCGCCTTCATCTGCTCGTCCATCACCTCCTCCAGAATCGGCGTGGCGACCTGGCCGGGGGTCAGCACGTTCACCCGGATCCTCCTGTCCCTCAACTCGGACACCCACACCCGTGCGTAGGCGGGCAGCACGGCCTTGCTCGCTGCGTACACACTCCAATCGGGGTAGCCCCGGAGCGACGCGTTTGACCCGGTCATGAAGATCGAGCCTCCATCGTTGAACAGCGGCAGCGCCTTCTGGACCGTGAACAGCGTGCCGCGCGCGTTCAGCGAGAAGGCGGCATCGAACTGCTCCTCGGTGATCTCGCCGAGCCTGCCCTGCTCGCCCGTCCCAGCACTTGCCCACAACACGTCGACCGCGCCCTTCTCCTGCTTGACCGTCTCGAACAAACGGTCCAGATCATCAAGGTCGGCCGAATCGCCCTGCACGCCGGTCACGTTCCGGCCGATCAGCTTGACGGCTTCGTCCAGCACGTCCTTCCGCCGGCCCGAAATGAAGACGTGAGCTCCTTCATCAACGAACAACTTCGCACCGGCCAGCGCCATCCCACTTGTCGCGCCTGTGATCACCGCAACCTTGCCATCGAGCTTTCCCACGACCACTCCATTCACATGCCGTTGGCGAAGTTATGTACACCGGTCTGCGTACTTAACGTATCGAACAGTCGAGGGGGGTGCAAGCTATGCACACCGAGCGGTACCGAAGTGGGCTACGCTGGGCGTGTGACAGAGTTGGAGAAGGGGCCGCGAGGCCTGCGCCGCGGCAGGGGCGCACGAGAGCGCATCCTCAACGCGTCACAACAGCTGTTCCGCGATCAAGGCATCAACTGCACGGGTATGGACCAGCTCTGCGCGGTGGCCGAGGTGTCCAAGCGCACGCTTTACCAGCACTTCACCGGCAAGGACGAGCTGATCGCCGAGTGCCTACGCCGATTCGATCCCGACATCCTGCCCGAAGTGTTCGACCGCACCGACCTCACACCTCGCGAACGACTCCTCGCCGCGTTCGACGTGCACGCGCCCCTGTGCCCATTCATCGCGGCGGCCGTCGAAATCCCCGACCCGGGCCACCCGGCACGCGTGCACGCCCGCACCTACAAAATAGGCTTTGCCGCCCGGCTCACCGATACCGCCCGCGAGGCCGGCGCCACCAACCCCGAACAGCTCGGCGAGCAACTGGCGCTGCTCCTGGACGGCGCCTCGGCCCGCAGCCGAGTCCTCAACACCGAAGCGTTCACCACCGCCGCCGCCATCGCAGCGGTCCTCGTCGACAACGCCATCCCCACGGCAGCGGCACCGGCCGGCGCACGCGCTGTCGAGCAGCACGGATGACGATGACGCCGGCCGGGGCGCCGCCCCACGTTCCGGCCGTGGCGCCGTCGCCGAGCACCCTGGCCAGGGCCACATCCTTGACCGCGATCACGGAGCAGATGTGATCGGAAAGCTCTGGAAGCAGCCCGCCGCAGGCTTCGTCCAGTCCCGGACGACAGCGTTGGTGACGATGCGAGTGCGCACGCATGAAGCCCCTCTCGACGATGACTGAACGCGAGTACTTCGCGAGCGTCGGCCAACGCCCCGGCATGTTCGTGGGCAGGAGCTCCTTCCGCATGCTGACCGCGTTCCTGACCGGCCATGACCAACATGCTCTCCGGCACCAGTCCTGTTCGAACTCCTCGACGAGTTCGCCGCCGAGCGCGAGGCAGCACAGGACTCCGAGACCTCAGATTGACTGAGACACCGGGCCGCACCGCGTCTCACTCGAAATGAACCACTGCTGGTCAGGGCCTCGTCGTGGTTCACCTCGACTGAGACAGGACAGGTCCGGACGGGAAGCGGGCGCGGCACACGTCATGTCCCGTCTCAGTCGACCTGGTCCCGGTCCCAGGTGATTCGGCCTGATTCGCCTGTGGTCGCAGGTGATGTGGTCCACCGAGGCAGCTGCCCGAAGCGCACGAAAACCGGTGGAGCGGTCGGAGTATGTGTCCGTACCGTCCCTGGGATGACCTATCTGAGTTCCCTGGGATATCTGCTGGGCATCGAGGGCGCCGCCTTGCTGCGCGGCTTCAGGGAGGGAAGCGCCGACCGAGCGTTCGTCGAAGCCCGGATCGCCGAGATCCGCGCTCTGCTGGACACGCCCGCCCTCGCGCAGGCCGAGGGGGTCACGGTGAGTCCGGGCACGATCAGCGTGGCCGACGTCTACCAGTCCTGGGCGCCGCACTATGACGCCCCTGGCAACCAGATGATCGACATTGAGCAGCCCGTTGTCCGGCGCATCCTGGACGGCCTGCCCGTCGGCACGGCGCTGGACGCGGCCTGCGGCACCGGCCGTCATACCACCTACCTGCGGGAACTCGGCCACGACGTGATCGGCGTCGACGCCTCACCGGACATGCTCGCCCAGGCCCGCAAGCGCCTGCCAGATGTCGAATTCCACGAGGCCGACCTGCACCGGCTGCCGCTTCCCGACAACGCGGTCGACACCGTCGTCTGCGCGCTCGCCCTGACGCACGTCCCCGATCTGGCTCCCGTACTGGCGGAGTTCGCGCGTGTCCTGCGCCCCGGCGGAAGCCTCGTGATCTCGGATGCACACCTGCTGGTGTCCTACCTCCGGCCGACCCTGGCCCGCCGTCCCGGCCCGGACGGCCGCCCGTCCCTCCCCGCCGAGCACCACCGCCCGCTCAGCGCCTACCTCGCCGCAGCCCTCCCACTGGGCTTCCAGGTCCGGCAATGCGAGGAACCCCGCCGCCCGCGCCACTTCCTCGACCCCGACACCGCCCCGGACCCACTCCCGGCCCATGTGTCCTGGGACTTGTTGCACTGGTGCCCGGAAGCATCGGCCGCGGCCTTGGACGATTCCCCGGTCGCAGTCATCTGGCACTTCCAACTCGACGGCATCCGGAAGGGCTGAGCAACCGGACCCAGATCGACTGAGACAGCGTCCGGCATCCACTCGTCCAGGACCGCATCACCGGGGATTCCCACCGTCTCCAGGTCTCAAGCGACTGGTCACCGCACGTCACAGGTCTGGTTCGGGGCCAGATCGTTCGAGACGGGACACGCCGGATTTCCTCGTACGCCGCTATCGGTGGCGTACGAGTCGGACGACCAAGGTTCCGGCAGGACACCGGTTGACCTTCACCTTGGGGGAGGCCACAGCATCAAAGGGCCGGGCGACGTGCTCGGCATGAGGAGGAGCGAGCATGGGGTTGCTGACCATCGGAACGTTCGCGAAGGCGTCCCGCCTGTCGCCGAAGGCGCTGCGCCTCTACGACGAGCTCGGACTGCTGACCCCCGCTCGCGTCGACCCGGTGAGCGGCTATCGCCTCTACGCACCGGAACAACTGGACCGGGCCCGGCTGGTCGCCTGGCTCCGACGCCTGGGGATGCCCCTGGCCCGCATCCAGCACGTCTGCACGCTGGAGTCAGCCGCTGCGGCGCAGGAGATCCGCGCGTTCCGGGCCCGGATCGAGGCCGACACAGCCGCTCGACGGGACCTCGCTTCCTTCCTCATCGACCATCTTTCCTGGAAGGACCCCGCCATGTCTCCGACCACCAAGCCCCTGGGAATCCGCTACGCCGCCCTTTCCGACACGGGGCTCGTCCGCGAGAACAACCAGGACACCGCCTACGCCGGGTCGCGCCTGCTCGCCGTCGCCGACGGATACGGCAGCGCAGGAGCCCCGGCCGGCGCGGCCGCCATCGACGTGCTCAAGCGCCTCGACACCGCCGGTCTCCCGGCAGGCGATCTCCTCAACGTCCTCCAAGACGCCATCGAGCAGGCCGAGCAGGCCGTCAACGGCGTCGCAGGACCCGGCTCCTCACCCGAAGGGGCCGGCACCACACTCACTGCGATGCTCTGGACCGGATCGCGACTGGCCCTCGTCCACATCGGCGACTCCCGCGTCCACCTCCTGCGCGACGGAGAGCTGTTCCAGATCACGCATGATCACACCGTGGTGCAGTCGATGGTCGACGAAGGACGCATCAGTCCGGAGGAAGCCGTCTCCCACCCCCAGCGGTCGATGCTGCTACGAGCCTTGGGCCGAGGAGCCGATGGCACCCCCGACATCCGCCTTCACGACGTTCAGCAGGGGGACCGATACCTGCTCTGCTCCGACGGTCTGTCGACCGTCGTGCGGACCGAAGAGATTCGCCGGGTGCTCTCGGGGACCGAAGAGCCCGAGCAGGCGGTCCGCGAACTCATCGCCCTCGCCAACGGCTCCGGCGACCCCGACAACATCAGCTGCGTGGTCGCCGACGTCATGGAGCTCCAGCAGTAGGAGCGAACGGCATGCACGTCGAGCACCGGATCCGCTCCCAGGAACTCATCGGCGAAGCCGACGCATACCGGCTCGCCCAACAGGTCAAGGGACCCGAGCCGGCTCCCCGAGCCATGGCAGCCAGCACCTCGCAACCGACCCCACGGCGCCTGCCGGCCTGGCTCCGTGGGTGAACGGCCACGCTGCCCGCGGTCGAGCGGGACACCGACCACCAACCTGTCCCACTCGACCGTAGGCACCGCAGGTCAGGGCCTCATCCCGTCCGGGGCCACCTGCAGCATGGGGGATCATGCAGCATGCGCACAGATGACTGGCACCTCACCGAAGACGTCGACGACTTCCTCGCCCGAGCCGGAGAATTCCTGCGCTCTCGGCCCGCCCTGCACACCATGCCGCTGACGGTGACCGAGAAACTGCGAACAACGCGCGGGGCGGACGCGCACGGCGCCCGGGCCACCGTCTTCGGCCGACTGGAACGAGCGGGCAAGGTCCACGCCACCTTCTACCGCATCCCGTCCCGCGGCCTGAGCGTCACCCCCCTCACCCCCGAGCAGGCCGACACCCTCGCCGCCCACCTGGCCGCCCTCCAGCACTCCTTTCCGTACGTCAGCGCGGACCACAGCACCGCCACCGCTTTCGCCGAGGCATGGCAGCGGCACACAGGCGCAGCGCCGACACTCAGAACGCGGATCCGTCTGTACCGTCTCGGCACGCTCACCCCACCGGAGCCGGTCCCGGACGGCCGGGGGCGAGTCGTGGGTGAGCAGAACCATGAGCAACTCGTGCGCTGGTGCGCCGAGTTCCTCGACACCGTCGGAGAAGTCCCGTCCGTGGACGCCGACTCCTGGGCCGACTCGCGTTTCGCCGACAAACACTTCACGTTCTGGGAGACCCGGGACGGCACCCCCCTATCCATGGCAGCCATGACATCGATGGTCGGCGGCATGATCCGGGTGGACCCCGTCTACACCCCGGCCCACCTCCGGGGCCGCGGCTACGCGGGCGCCGTGACGGTCGAGGTGAGCAGGGCCGCGCTGGCCGCGGGCGCGACGGACGTCGTGCTCTTCGCGGACCCTGCCAACCCCACCAGCAACGCCCTCTACCAACGCATCGGCTACGTCCCGCTCACCGAGTGGGCCGTGTACGACTTCTCATGTGCCGCACCGGAAGCCGGTTGAGAACCGACGCACGTGACCGACCAGGAACAGCAGCCCCGCCGGCCGGGGACTCCGGAAGTCCAACCTCTTCGGCCGGCATCCGGACCGCGACGTGCTGGACTTCCTCACCGCTTCCGGAGCCGCCTTCGCTGCGCCCTCAGCCGACGGCAGCGCCGAACCACTTCGGCAACCGGCCGAGCAGATCCTGCTGATCTTCACCGACCCACGCCACGTGGCCGTCCGGTCGCAGCAGTACCGCGGGCACGTCCAGTTCCTCGCTGACGTCGACGACGTGGTCGACCCGATCCGCCCAGCCCGCCACCGAGAGCCGGCCGGTCCGGTCGAGCAGCAGCCCGCGGCCTCCGTGCATCAGCTCGTAGAGGCGACCCTGCTTCAGTTCCACGTCCCGCATCCGCCGGCCGAGCAGTTCGTGACCCTCGCCGACGTCGTAGCGCACGTCGACCGCGGTGATCATCCCGGTCACGTACCGGTTCACCTCCTCGAAGTCCATCAGCTTCGCGAACAGCTCCCGCAGCGCGGTCGCACCCGGATCGGCCCCCAGCAGCGTGATCTGCGCGCGGGTGTTGTCCAGCACGCCGGCGCCCACCGGGTGCCGTTCGGTGTGATAGCTGTCGAGGAGACCCTCCGGTGCCCAGCCGTTGACCGCGGCGGCCAGCTTCCAGCCGAGGTTGAACGCGTCCTGCACGCCGAGGTTGAGCCCCTGACCGCCGGTCGGAGGGTGGATGTGCGCGGCGTCGCCGGCCAGCAGCACCCGGCCGACCCGGTAGCGCTCGGCCTGACGGGTGGCGTCGCCGAACCGGGACAGCCAGCGCGGCGAGTGCACGCCGAAGTCGGTGCCTGCGAACGCCCGCAGCTGCTTCTTGAAGTCCTCGAGGGTCGGCGCGGTCGCACGGTCCTCGGCCACCCCGTCGGCGGGCACGACGACGCGGACCGCCCCGTTCGTACTGGGGCCGATGCCGAATCGCAGTTGGGTCCTGCGGACTTCCTCGACGACGGCGGCAATCGTCGCCGGGTCCTCGGTCACCTCCATCTCACCCAGCAGCGTCTCGACCTTGGCGGCCTCGCCGGGGAACCCGACGCCGAGCTGCTTGCGCACCACGCTGCGCCCGCCGTCGCACCCGACGAGATAGCGCGAGCGCAGGTGCGTGCCGTCCGCCAGCTCGACGGTCACCCCGTCGTCGTCCTGGCTCACCCCGACCACTTCGACGCCGCGCCGGATCTCCGCGCCGGCTTCGAGGGCATGCTCGTCGAGCAGCCGTTCGGTGACCGGCTGCGGGGTGGCGACGCCGTACGGGTGAGCCGTGTCCAGCCGGTCCGGCCACGCCTTCATGATGCCGCCGAAGAGACCGCCGACCTGGAACTTCTCACTGACCGCGAGGAACCGGTCCAGCAGGCCGCGCTGGTCCATCATCTCGACGCTGCGCGCGTGCAGGCCTTGCCCGCGGGACTCCTCGGTCCGCTCGGTCAGCTTCTCCAGCACGACCACGTGCACGCCGTGCAGCCGCAGTTCGCCGGCCAGCATCAAGCCGGTCGGTCCGCCGCCGACCACGATCACGTCAATCATCAGAACGCCCATTCAACGACATCGGATTTCGGCCAGCCGCACCGTGAGTCCCACCGACGGTTCGACGCTCCCGCGGAAGCTGTACGCCAACGAAACACACATATTTCGCGAATATGCGATTTCCGCAGGTTCTGACCTTGGCCGGCCATTCTGCGACACGACCCCGGCCTTGCCGCAAGCCCCCCTGTGCGCTATACCTTGAGAGTGGCAAGGAGTGGGTAACCTCCTTGCCTTTTCCTGTGTCACCCGCTGTGGACGGACACCTTGCAGCCGGAATCCGTACGACAGGGCGGGCCGGCCGCGTCATGATCTGCACGCGTGACGACTCCGAAGCAGCTCCTGGTCCAGGCCGCCGCCCGCAACAACGCCGAGTGGTGCGCGGCGATGAGCCGATCGCACGGCTTCGCGGGCGAGTTCGACGCGCAGGCCAACGGCCGAGTGGTCGCCGGCGCGGTGGCGAGCAGCAGCGACCACGTGGTCGGAATCTCCCATGACTTCGGCTCGTCGGCGGCCCGAATCGGCTCGGCCCGGCGTACTGGACGCGGTGAACCGGCTGTTCCCCACCGTGCCGGTGGTCGGCAACGAGCGGAGCGACGACCTGGCGTCCGCCATGCGCCATGGCTACGAGCCGGTCGGTCCGCTGCGGATCCGGCTGCACGGCCGGTAACGCCGGACCGGTAGTGCGCCTTTGTACCCGCCGCTGGTTCGGCGCTTCGACCTCGCGACGGGCAAGTGGTCAGCCCAGCACGCCGGTCGAGCCGTCCGTGAGCTCCCGGAGAATGTCGGCGTGCCCGGCGTGCCGGGCGGTCTCCTCGATCATGTGTACGTAGATCCAGCGGAGCGACACCTGCCCGAGCTCCTCCTGCGGCACCACGTGATCGAGCTCGAACGTCGCGGCGAGCTCCCGCGACCGGGCGCAGGCCGCGTCATACGCCGCGAGCACGTCCTCGACGATCTCGTCCTCCCCGACCGCGAACGAGGCGTCGGGGGCGGGCAGATCCGACGGCTGCTGCGTCAGGATCCGCTCGAACCAGTTGTGCTCGACGATTGCCAGGTGCTTGAGCAGCCCGGCGATCGTCGTCGCCGAAGGAACCAGGTTCCGCCGGGCCTGCCCGTCGGACAACCCGGCGGCCTTGCGTCGCACCACGCCTCGCTGGAAGTCCAGAAACGCTTCCAGCACCTCGCGTTCGCCACCGACGGCGGATCGAACGACGGCCGGCACATCAGGATCCGTCATCGGCCCAACGTAGGACGTGGGGTCGGCCTTGCCAACCCCACCCCGGTTCACGGCCTTTGACACGCGATGCTCGCGGCGTCCGCGAGGGCTCGGTCAGGTGGCGACGTAAGCCGCCAGGTGCTCGCCCGTGAGCGTGGAGCGGTCGGCGACGAGGGCGGCGGGTGTGCCCTCGAAGACGATCTTGCCACCGTCGTGGCCTGCGCCCGGGCCGAGGTCGATGATCCAGTCGGCATGTGCCATGACCGCCTGGTGGTGCTCGATGACGATCACCGACTTGCCGGCGTCGACCAGCCGGTCGAGCAGGCCGAGCAACTGCTCGACGTCGGCGAGGTGCAGGCCCGTGGTCGGCTCGTCGAGGACGTAGACGCCACCCTTGTCGCCCATGTGGGTGGCCAGCTTGAGCCGCTGCCGCTCGCCGCCGGACAGCGTGGTGAGCGGCTGGCCGAGGGTGAGGTAGCCGAGACCGACGTCGGCGAGCCGCCCAAGGATCTTGTGCGCGGCCGGCGTCTGCGCCTCGCCGGCGCCGAAGAACGTCTCGGCCTCGGTCACCGACATCGCGAGCACCTCGCTGATGTCGCGGCCGCCGAGGTGGTACTCGAGCACCGAGGCGTCGAACCGCTTGCCCTCGCAGTCCTCGCAGGTGGTGGCCACGCCGGCCATCATCGCCAGGTCGGTGTAGATGACGCCGGCGCCGTTGCACGTAGGGCAGGCGCCCTCGGAGTTGGCGCTGAACAGCGCCGGCTTCACGCCGTTCTCCTTGGCGAACGCCTTGCGGATCGGCTCGAGCAGTCCGGTGTACGTCGCCGGGTTGCTGCGCCTGGAGCCCTTGATCGGGGCCTGGTCGACCGCCACCACACCCTCGTCGGCCGGGATCGAGCCGTGCACGAGCGAACTCTTGCCGGAGCCGGCGACGCCGGTGATGACGGTGAGCACGCCGAGCGGAATGTCGACGTTCACGTTCTGCAGGTTGTTCGCCTTCGCGCCGCGGATCTTCAGAGCGCCCGTGGGCTTGCGCACCGTCTCCTTGACGGTGGCCCGGTCGTCGAGATGGCGGCCGGTGACGGTGCCGCTGGACCGCAGCCCTTCGAGGCTGCCCTCGTAACAGACGGTGCCGCCCGCCGTACCGGCGCCGGGACCGAGGTCGACGACATGGTCGGCGATCGCGATGGCCTCCGGCTTGTGCTCGACCACGAGCACGGTGTTGCCCTTGTCGCGCAGCTGCAGGAGCAGGCCGTTCATCCGCTGGATGTCATGCGGGTGCAGCCCGATCGTCGGCTCGTCGAAGACGTAGGTGATGTCCGTGAGCGACGAGCCGAGGTGACGGATCATCTTCACGCGCTGCGCCTCGCCGCCGGACAGCGTGCCCGCCGGCCGGTCGAGCGAGAGATAGCCGAGGCCGATCTCCACGAACGAGTCGAGGGTCTGCTGCAGCGCGAGGAGCAGCGGCGCCACCGACGGCTCCTCGATGCCGCGGACCCAGTCGGCCAGGTCCCTGATCTCCATGGCGCAGGCGTCGGCGATGCTCTTCCGCTTGATCTTCGACGAGCGGGCGCCCTCGTTGAGGCGGGTGCCGTCGCACTCGGGGCAGCTGCTGAAGGCGACCGCGCGCTCCACGAACGCCCTGATGTGCGGCTGCATCGCCTCCTTGTCCTTGGACAGGAACGACTTCTGGATCTTGGGGATCAGCCCCTCGTAGGTGAGGTTGATGCCGTTGACCTTGACCTTGACCGGCTCCCGGTAGAGGAAGTCCTGCATCTCCTTCTTGGTGAACCTGCGGATCGGCTTGTGCGGGTCGAGGAAGCCCGACTGGGCGTAGAGCCCCACGGTCCACTGGCTGTCCGACTTCCAGCCGGGGATGGTGAACGCGCCCTCGGCCAGCGACTTGGAGTCGTCGTACAGCTGGGTGAGGTCGATGTCGGAGACCTTGCCCCGGCCCTCGCAGCGCGCACACATGCCACCGGTGATGCTGAAACTGCGCCGCTCCTTCACAGTCTGCCCGGCACGCTGCACCGTGACCGCGCCCGCACCGCTGATCGAGGCGACGTTGAAGGAGAAGGCCTTGGCCGAGCCGATGTGCGGCTTCCCGAGCCGACTGAAGAGGATGCGCAGCATCGCGTTGGCGTCCGTGGCGGTGCCCACCGTGGAGCGCGGGTCGGACCCCATCCGCTGCTGGTCCACGCTGATCGCGGTCGTCAGTCCGTCGAGTACGTCGACGTCGGGCCGTGCGAGGGTCGGCATGAAGCCCTGCACGAAGCTGCTGTACGTCTCGTTGATCAGCCGCTGCGACTCAGCGGCGATCGTGCCGAACACCAGCGAGCTCTTGCCCGATCCGGAGACACCGGTGAACACCGTCAGCCGACGCTTCGGGATCTCGATGCTGACGTCCTGGAGGTTGTTCACGCGCGCGCCGTGCACGCGGATCAGGTCGTGGCTGTCGGCATCGTGCAGCGCGGGCGACTGCGTGTCCTTCTTCGTGGCCATGCTTATCGTCTCTCCATCTGTGAGGCGGGCCGCTGAGCGGTCCCGGTCGGTGTCGCCCGGCTCGATCCGACCGGCTTCGAGCAGTACGTCCGGTTCTGCATGCGTGGGAGCCGTAGCGGCAGCGGTCCGTCGGATCGGCGGGGCGGTGTCGGCCGAGGCGTCGGACCGGCCGGCGGCGGCCTCACGCTCGTTCCGGCCGGCATCGCCGGGCGGCGTACCGCCCCGAGGAGCCGGAATGCCTGCGGAGCCCAGGAGTTGGAGCGCCGCACCGCCATGGCGGGGACCCTACCGCAGGCGGTTCCTACGCCTTGCGGGGTTGGGTGAAGCGGACCATGTTCCCGGCCGGGTCGCGGAAGGCGCAGTCGCGGACGCCGTAGGGCTGGTCGATCGGCTCCTGCAGCACCTCCCCGCCGGCGGCCCTGATGCTTTCGAAGGTGGCGTCGCAGTCGTCGGTGGAGAAGATCACGCCGCGCAGATTGCCCTTGGCCAGCAGTTCCGCCATCGCCTGCTTGTCGGCCTGCGAGGCGTTGGGGTTGGCGAGCGGCGGTTCGAGGACGATCTCCACGTCCGGCTGCGTGGGCGAGCCGACGGTCACCCAGCGCATCCCCTCGAACGCGACGTCGTTGCGTACCTCCAGGCCGAGGGCGTCGCGGTAGAAGGCGAGCGCCTTGTCATGGTCGTCGACTGCGATGAAGCACTGCGAGAGGTTGATGTTCATGGCTTCGACGCTACGAGTCGGCGGCTGATTTCGCTTCTCCGTTCCTGACCGGTCTCGTGATGATCTTGGCGACGCACGCCGGGATCGCGGCGCCCGCCTCGTGGCGTCGGGCCCGGTAGGCGCTGGGGCTCTCGCCGACCAGCTCGGTGAAGCGCGAGCTGAACGACCCCAGTGAGGTACATCCGACGGCGAAGCAGACGTCCGTCACGCTCAGGTCGCCCCGCCGCAGCAGCGCCTTCGCCCGCTCGACACGGCGGGTCATCAGATAGCTGTAGGGCGTCTCCCCGAAGGCGGCGCGGAAGCTGCGGGAGAAGTGTCCGGGCGACATGAGGGCGACGTTCGCCAGCGCCGGAACGTCCAGCGGCTGCGCGTATGCGCGGTCCATCATGTCCCGGACGCGGCGCAGCCGTACCAGGTCCTCCAGGGTCATGCTCACCAGCATGGCACGGCGGCAGTGCCCCGTCCCGGCGATCGGTGCTTCAGGTCCGGCTTGTCGAGGTGAGCGCCGGGGCGCGGTTCAGGTCCCGTAGGCTCCGGCTCATGGGTGAGCTCTTGCCGCTCCTGGTACTCGCGGGCGCACTCGCCGCCGTCATGGGTTTCTTCACGTGGCTGTCGTCCCGCGCCCGTCGTCGCGGGGTCGCCGGCGCGGCGATCCGCGCCGCCATGGCCTCGTACGACGAGGCGTTCAGGGTGACTGCTCATGACGCCCACTACGAGATCCAGGCGCAGGCGGAGCGCAAGGTGCCGATGGTGTCGCCCGACGATCCGTGGGGCCGCAGGCGTGGTGAGAAGCCGGGCGAGGGCGGCCGACCGGCGTCTCCGGTACGGCCTCGCCGGCCGCGGCGCGGGATCCGTCGCCGCATCGGGCGTCTGTGGCGGGGCCGCTGAGCCGGGTCCGCACCGTGGAACCGGTGGGAAAACAGCTCGAACGCAACGGATCGGGCCCCTACGCTGAGCGCATGTCCCACGCGAAGACCGCGTACGTCTGCCTGCCGTGCCGGGCTTCGTACAAGCAGCCCTACGACAGGGACCGGGAACGCGTCTGTCCGCGCTGCACCGGAACGCTGATCCATGTCGGGTCCGCCTTCGCGGCGCCGCGACGGAGGGACACGGCAGCGTGGCGGGCTCTTTCGGTGCTGCTGCACGCGGGCATCCGCTTCCACAAGGGCTGCTGCTTCGGCGGCCCCGGCTACCGCCCGCGCACTCTGCGCGAGGTGAAGGAGCGGGTGGCGTACGCCGAGGCCACCGGGGAGCCGTTCGCGCGGGCCCTTCTCCGGACCGAGCTTCCGTAGCCGAGAACTGCCGTATCCGGGGCCGCGCGGCGGGCCCTGATACGTTCCTTCCGGACAATCTGTCACGGACCGAGTTGTTACGCTGGCTGACATGACCGCCATGACGCCCGCTCGCACCGCACCCGACCTCTCCTTCCTCCTCGACCACACCAGCCACGTCCTGCGGACCCGGATGGCCGCCGCCCTCGCCGAGATCGGGCTGACGGCACGGATGCACTGCGTCCTGGTCCACGCGCTGGAGGAGGAGCGCACCCAGATCCAGCTCGCGGAGATCGGCGACATGGACAAGACCACGATGGTGGTGACCGTGGACGCCCTGGAGGGCGCGGGGCTCGCCGAGCGGCGACCGTCCAGCCGTGACCGGCGGGCCCGGATCATCGCCGTCACCGAGGAAGGCGCCCGGCTCGCCGAGCGGAGCCAGAAAATCGTCGACCACGTGCAC
Organism: Streptomyces sp. NPDC060035; assembly: GCF_042736635.1. Lineage (NCBI taxonomy): Bacteria > Bacillati > Actinomycetota > Actinomycetes > Kitasatosporales > Streptomycetaceae > Streptomyces > Streptomyces sp. NPDC060035. The sequence continues at coordinate 83,335 of NZ_JBHWVO010000010.1, read as the reverse complement.
AAGGAAGCCCTGGCGACGCTCCCCGGCGACGACCGCGAGGCGCTGCTGCGGGCCCTGAACCAGCTGGCCGACGAGCACCTGGCCACCCCCGTCGAGAACCCCCGGCCGGTCCGGCGCGCACGCCAGGGCCAGAGCTGACCGCATCGCGTAGGACCGTTAAATATAGTCTGCAACGAAACCATCTGCTACGGTCACTCCTGTCGACCCGTCCGACAGGAGAAAACCGATGTCTGTGACTGCACCCCTTCCGCCGTGCGATACCGCCGGGCCCACCGCCCGTACCCGCAGGCTGGCCCTCGGAGTGATCGCCTCCGGGATGCTGATGATGACCCTCGACGGCTCCATCGTGACCGTGGCGATGCCCGCCATCCAGCGCGACCTCGGATTCACATCCGCCGGCCTCAGCTGGGTGGTCAACGCCTATCTGATCGGGTTCGGCAGCCTGCTCCTGCTGGCCGGCCGGCTCGGCGATCTGATCGGCCGCAAGCGCATGTTCGTCGCCGGGACCATGGTGTTCACCGCGGCCTCGCTCCTGGCCGGCGCGGCAGCGACCCCCGGGGTGCTGATCGCCGCCCGGTTCCTGCAGGGCGTCGGCAGCGCGATGGCCTCGGCCGTCGGCCTGGGCATTCTCATCACCCTGTTCACCGAGCGACGGGAACGCGCCAGGGCCATCGCCGTGTTCTCGTTCACCGGGGCGGCGGGCGCGTCGATCGGGCAGGTGCTCGGCGGCGGCCTCACCGATGCGCTCGCCTGGAACTGGATCTTCTTCATCAACCTGCCGATCGGCATCGCGGCCCTCCTGATCGCCCGCCGCGTCCTGCCCGCCGACCGCGGCATCGGCCTCGCTGCCGGGGCCGACGTCCTAGGTGCCGCCCTCGTCACCGCAGGCCTGATGCTGGGGATCTACACCGTGGTCAAGGTCGAGGAGTACGGCTGGGTCTCCGCGCCCACGCTCGGTCTCGGCGCACTCGCCCTCGCACTCCTCGTCGGGTTCGTCGTCCGCCAGGCCACCGCCCAAACGCCGCTCATGCCCCTGCGGATCTTCCGGTCGCGCAGTGTGGCCGGGGCCAACCTGGTCCAGGCCCTCATGGTGGCCGCCCTGTTCTCGTTCCAGATCCTCGTCGCGCTCTTCCTCCAGAACGTGCTCGGGTACGGCGCCGCCGAGACCGGTCTCGCCATGCTGCCGGCCGCCGCTGTCATCGGAGCCGTATCGCTGGGCGTCTCGGCGCGGCTGAACGCCCGGTTCGGTGAGCGCGCCGTCCTGCTGGCCGGGATCCTGCTGCTGATCGGCGCGCTCGGGCTCCTCACCCGGGTTCCCGTACAGGCGCATTACGTGACCGACCTGCTCCCCGTGATGCTCCTGGCCGCCGGCTTCGGGCTCGCCCTCCCGGCACTGACGGCACTCGGCATGTCCGGTGCGGGGGACGACGACGCCGGGCTCGCCTCGGGCGTCTTCAACACCACGCAGCAGATCGGTATGGCCATCGGCGTCGCCGTGCTGTCCACGCTCGCGGCGGGCCGCAGCGAGCGGCTGCTGGCGGACGGCCGCAGCAGGGCCGAGGCGCTGACCAGTGGCTACCAACTCGCGTTCACCGTCGGCACGGGCCTGCTCGTCGCCGCCTTCGTCCTCGCACTCCTCGTCCTGCGCCCTGCTCCCGCCCGTTCCTGAAAGGTGTATCCATGAACGCCGTCGAAACATCGAACCCGAAGAGTGGGCCCGCACCCCGCGTCCTCACCGACCAGGAGCTCTCCCGGATCCTGCAGGAACAGCAGTTCGGCGTGCTCGCCGCCGTCCGCAGTACCGGCCACCCGCACCTGTCGACCGTGCTGTACCGCTGGGACAGCGAGGAGCGGGTGGTCCGCGTCTCCACCACCGCCGATCGGCTGAAGGTGCGCATGCTGCGCCGGGATCCGCACGCCTCGCTGCACGTCCGCGGCAGCGATGACTGGGCGTTCGCGGTGGCCGAGGGCGAGGCGGAGGTGTCGCAGGAGACCGTTGTGGCCGGTGATGCGACCGGCCGTGAACTACTCTCCCTGACGCCGGGTTTCGACGACCCGGCGGACGAGGCCGCTTTCCTGGCGCAGGTCGTGGCGGAGCACCGCGTGGTGATCCGGATCCGGGTCTCCCGCCTGTACGGAACGGCCCTGGACATACCGGCGGCGGAATGAGACCGACGATGCGGGCGCCCGGAAAGTACGTGCTGTTCGATGTCGACGGCACCCTGATCGACGCGCTCGACAACCAGCGCACGGTCTGGGGCACTTGGGCGCTGCGGCACGGTCTCGACCCCGACGAGGTCTACCGGACGGCGCTGCGCACACGGCCCATGGAGACCTTCGCCGAGGTCGCCCCGGACCGGGATCCGCACGCCTGCCTGGACCTGCTGCACGAACTTGAGGACGAGGACGTCCGTACCGGCGACTACACCGCGTTCGACGGCGCCGCGGCACTGCTGGCCGCCCTTCCCACCGGCTCGTGGGCCCTGGTCACGTCCAACTACGAGCACCGGGTCCTCGGCCGGTTCGCCCGTACGGGGCTGCCGGTGCCCGAGGTGATCGTGGACGCCGCGTCGGTGGAGGAGGGCAAGCCGTCCCCGGTGCCGTATCTGCTGGCGGCCGAGCGGCTCGGAGCCCGGCCGGAGGACTGCCTGGTGATCGAGGACGCTCCGTCAGGGGTGCGGGCCGGTCTGCGGGCCGGGATGACGGTGTGGTCGGTGAACGCCGCCGCCACCGCGAGCACGCAGACCGGTGCGCACCGGCGCTTCGCCGCACTGGGCGATGCGGTACGCGACATCCTGGCGTTCGCATCCGCCGGCGCGGTACCACCGGCCGACCGGCGAAGTCATCGCGTACGCCCCGGAGACCGGCCTCCCGCTGCGCCTGGACCGGATACACCCTGACGAGTGGGTCGAGGCCGTCGTGTCCCGGCCTCGCCGGCCGGGTGGACGAGGACCGGGCCCGCGCGCTTGGCCGGGCGCTCGCCCGGGCGCCGTTCCGGGCGGACGAGGAGGTGGTGGCCCTCCTGCGACGGGCCAGGGCCCGGGTGCCGCTCGTACTGGTCACCCATGCGGCCCTCCAACTGGCCGGCGAACTCGCCACGTCGGGGATCGGCGATCCGGCCGACCATGTCGTCAGCAGTGCCGTGGAGGGCGTCGCCCAGCCCGACCCCGCGATCTACCGGATCGCCGCCGCGCGAGCGGGGGTGCCGGTGGACCGGTGCCTCTTCGTGGACGACCGCCAGGAGAACGTCGACGCGGCCGTCGCCCTCGGGATGACAGGGGTGCTCCACCGTGAACCGGCCGATCTGTACGGGCCGTTCGGGTTCGCCCTCACCCAGGCGGATGTGTGAGCCGTCGAGGAGGGAGACCTCCTCAACGGCTGACCTGCTCCAGCCCCGTCCTCAGCTGGACGAAGGCGAGTTCGGCCGACGCCACCGCGCTCCCGTACACCTGCTCGGCACTCTCCCCCGCGTCGATCCGCCGCCAGTTCTCCTCGGCCAGGATCCGCAGGACGGCAACGATCTGCCCTGCCGCGAGCCGCGCCGGCACCCCGTTGCCCAGGGCGCGCGCGAGCGCCTTCTCGGAGCGCCCCTGGTACCCGTACAACCGGGCGACGAGGGACGGGGTTCCGTAGAGCAGCCGGTGGAACGCCAGCACCGCCGGATGGTCGCAGAGCCCCGTCACCGGGTCGCGCCGGTCGAGACCGTCCAGGAAGTGGCGGCGGAGCGCGGCCAGGGGCGTTTCGCCCGGAGCCCGGCCGGAGACCACCCGGGCCGCCTCGTCCTCGTGGTCGGAGAACCGGTGCAGCACCAGGTCCTCCTTGGAGGGGAAGTACCGGAACAGCGTCGGCTTGGAGATGTCGGCAGCAGCTGCCACCTCGGCCACGGAGACCTTGTCGAAGCCCCGCTCCAGGAACATCGCGATCGCGGCGTCGGAGACCGCCTGATAGGTCAGCTGCTTCTTGCGCTCGCGCAGGCTGGTCTTCTCGTCGCTCATGACGGCGCACCCTTCTTGATGAGTGCCTCGACCCCGTCGAGCACCCGCTCGAGACCGAACACGAACTCGTAGTCGGCTTCGTCCGGCTCGCTCATGACCTCGGTGCTCAGCAGTCTGGACAGCGCCGGATGCCGGACGGGGTCGACGAGCCGTTTCACCGTCCGCTCCCACTGCGCCATCACCTCCTGGGCCGGGACACCCTTCGCCTCGACGGCGGCGGCGAGATCGCTCATCAGCAGGGCCTCGTTCCGTACGAAGCCCGAGACGAGGAGGATGACGGAGATCTTGTCGCCCTCGTTCAGCCCGCTGCCCTCCAGCGCCTGGAGGCCCTGTTCCCACCAGGCGACCGAATGAGGACTGGCCGGCGGACCTGAGATCGGGATGCGCAGGGACCACAGATTGCGCTGGAACATCCGGCGCTGGGCCCACGCCCACTGGCCGAGCGCCTCCCGCCAGCCCGCTCCGTCCTCCAGCGCGGGCAGCGGCGCCGGGACGCCCATGGCCGCCTCCTGCATGAGGACGTACAGCTCCTCCTTGGCGGAGACGTAACGGTAGAGCGACATGGTGGAGGCGCCCAGCTCCTTGGCGACCCGGCCCATCGAGACGGCCGAGAGCCCTTCCGACGCGGCGACCGCCACGGCCGCTGCCACGATGCGGTCCAGCGTCAGGCCGGGCTTCGGACCCTTGACCGGCCGGTCGCGCAGTCCCCACGCGGCCTCGATGCTGGCCGGCAGGCCGGTGCCGCCCGACACGCTGCTGTTCTCCGTCACCCGAAGCCGCCTTCCCCAGTACTGGCTTGCCACCATCCTAAGTTTGCGTAATGCTTACGCAGTAACGCGTATGCCATACGCAGAAGGGGGATCGTCATGAGTACGGCCATGAACGACGTCATGATCGAGGCGCACGGCCTGACCAAGTCCTACGGAAAACCGGACGCCCGGGTCCGCGTCCTGGACGGCGTCGGCCTCCGTGTCGCCCGCGCCTCCGTCTTCGCGCTCCTCGGCCCCAACGGCGCGGGCAAGACCACGGCCGTCCGGATCCTCGCCACCCTCACCACCGCCGACTCCGGCACGGCACGCGTCGCCGGGTACGACGTCGTCGCCGACCGGAGCCGGGTGCGCCGCGCGATCAGCCTGACCGGGCAGTTCGCCGCCGTCGACGAGACCCAGACCGGCGAGGAGAACCTGCGGATGATGGCGCGGCTGACAGGCCTCTCGCCCGAACAGGCCCGGCACCGGGCCGAGGAGCTCCTCGTCCGCTTCGGCCTCACCGACGCCGCCCGCCGCCAGGCCCGCACGTACTCCGGAGGCATGCGGCGCCGTCTCGACCTCGCGGCCGGGCTGGTCGGCTCGCCCGAACCCGGCGTCTTCTTCCTCGACGAACCCACCACCGGCCTCGACCCGCGCAGCCGCCGGGAGCTCTGGCAGGTCGTCAGCGACCTCGCGGGCCGGGGCGCCGCGGTGCTGCTCACCACCCAGTACCTGGAGGAGGCCGACCAGCTGGCCGACCGCATCGCCGTACTGGACAAGGGCCGGATCGTCGCCGAAGGCACCCCGGACACGCTGAAGTCACACACCTCCGGCCACCGCCTCGACGTGGTCCTCACCAGTCGCGAGGCCTACCTCCGGCTCGCCACCGGGGCCGTCCACCACTCTCCCGGGACGCTGACCCTGGGCCTGCCCACGGACGGCACGGGAGCCCATATCCGCGCCCTGCTCGACGAGATCGACCCGCACCGCACCGACGTGGACCGCTTCTCCGTGCACAGCGCGACCCTCGACGACGTATTCCTGACCCTCACCGCACAGACGACGGAGGCACCCGCCCATGTCTGACGCACCAGGAACCCTCACCCACGCCGCGGTCATGACCGGCCGCAGCCTGCGCATCAGCCGCCGCAACGTCGACGCCGTCATCACCTCGATGATGCTGCCGATCATGCTGATGCTGATCTTCGTCTACTTCTTCGGCGGCGCGATCGACACGGGCACCGCCTACGACTCGTACGTCATGTACGTCGTCCCCGGCGTCCTGCTCCTGTGCGCGGGGTTCGGCGCCTCCACCACGGCGGTCGCCGTGAGCGAGGACATGAAGGGCGGCATCATCGACCGCTTCCGCTCCCTGGACGTCGGCGGTACGCCGGTGCTCGCCGGGCACGTGGTGGCAAGCACCGTACGCAATCTGGTCTCCACCACCCTGGTCTTCGGCGTCGCCCTGCTCATCGGCTTCCGCCCCGCCGCCACCCCCGCCGGATGGCTCGCCGTCGCCGCGGTGCTCCTCGCCTACATCACGGCCCTGTCCTGGATCTCGGCGGCGATCGGCCTGCTCGCCCGCACCCCGGAGGCAGCCGGCGGGTTCACCTTCTTCATGTCGTTCCTGCCCTACCCGAGCAGCGCGTTCGTCCCGGTCGACACCATGCCCGGCTGGCTCCACGGCTTCGCCGACCACCAGCCGATCACCCCGGCCATCGAGTCCCTCCGGGGCCTCCTGCTGAACCAGCCGGTGGGCAACGCCCCGTGGATCGCGCTCGCGTGGGCGACGGGAATCCTGGTGCTCGCGGTGGGGATGTCGGGGGTGCTGTTCAGGGTGCGGACGCGGTGACGGCGGGGCGCGTCCTGAACCACTGCCGGTAGGCGCCCATGACCTGCCGGAGCGTGGGGGCGGTCCGCACCCCGAGGACCGGCTGGGCGGCTACCAGCGCCTGCTGGACCCGCCAGGCCACCCCGGGGAGCGCGCGCCGGTTCAGCCCACCCGCCGGATGCTCCAGCGCGAGGGCGCCCCGGATGACATCCGTATACACCGACTGGGCCCGCTTGTAGGCGAGCAGCACAGGCAGATCCCGCCGCCACCCCGCAGTGGCGTCCGGCCGGGCCGCTTCGACCGCCGCCTCCCAGATCCCGCAGATCCGCTCCCGCTCCCGGTCCGCGTACCTCATCAGATGCAGGTGCGTCGCCAGGTCGTAGAGCGGGTCGCCGATCATGGCGAGTTCCCAGTCGATGGTCCACAGGTCACCACGGAGATCGACGATGAAGTTCTTCCGGTGCAGATCGCCGTGGACGAGCACGAAAGGCCGGGATCCCAACGCCTGCGCCCGACTCCTCAGCCCCTCCAGAGCGGCGCCGCTCACGCCCAGCTGCCCGAACAGCCCGTGGTACGGGGCGCCGTGCTCCAGGTAGACCCGCTTCTGCGTGAACTGGATCAGACTGGCCAGGAAGCCGGCACAGTCGCCGTCCTCGGGCCGGTCCTCGGGGCGGCAGATCCGCCCGATGTCGATCTCGTCCGTCTTGACCGCTGCCAACTCTTCGAAGAGTTGGCCGAGTTGGCTGCTGTGCCGGGCGGAGAGCGGCCCGCTGGGCAGCACACCCCGACCCAGGGTGCGGCCCTCGACGAACCCCTGCAGCCAGACCCCCGGACCGGCCTCGATGATTTTCGGAATCCTCTGCACCCGCCCCTGCAGGGCCCGGAGAAGGAGCTCCTCGGACCGGAAGCACCGCCGGTCGTACCAGAACAGCCCGGGACGCTGCTCCCGCACCTTGCATCGCAGGTCACTGCCGGACGGCGGCGGGATGACGTAGGTCTCGTGGTGATGTCCCTGGAGCGGGCCCTCGATCGCCCGGTCGTCGTAGGCCAGCCCGGCTGTCCCCGCCGCCACCAGGCGAACTTCGGACGGTGCGTCGACTTTCATTGGATGGCGCCTCGTGGGTGCGGAACTCAGGAACTGACGAGGAAGGTACCCCGCTGATCGTCCCGGGCGTGGGAAATTCACGTCCTCGTCACTCGTTTCAGGCCGAGCGATTTCGGGCTGAAACACTCGCCGTCACCGTTCGAGCGGCGCTGGTATCCCGCTAGCGCAGGGAGTCCACCACGCGGACGAGCCCTTCGAGCGTGGAGACGCTCACCTCCGCTCCCGCGTCACGCAGCTTCCGGCCCTTCTCAGCGCTCTCCGCATAACCGAGAAAGGCCACTCCGGCCTTGCTGGCCGCCACCCAGTCGGCGGCCGAGTCACCGATCATCAGCGCGTCCGCGGCGGCCACCCCGGTCGACTCCAGGGCTCGATGCAGGCAGTCCGGGTCGGGCTTGAGCAGGGCCGGGTCCGGCCTGCGGCCGTGTATGTGCCCGTCGAAGCACGGGCCGAGACCGTCCCGGGCGAGATAGGAGGTCACCGCCGCGGGGGAGTTGTTGGTGGTCACCGCCAGGCGCGTACCGGCCGCCTCCAGGGCGCGGATCAGCTCCGCCGCGCCCGGGGTCGGCGTGGCCCTTCCCGCCGCCACGATCTCCTCCTCGGTGAGCTGCTCGTCCAGCTCGGCCATCAGCGCGCGGTCGTGCGGATAGTGCTTGCGGACCGCCTGCAGCACACCCAGCGGGTCGGCATCCCGCACGCTCGCGGCCACCTTTGCCGGATCACGGCCGAGTGCCGCCAGCCTCACGGAGAGCCGCTGCGCGACCCCCTCAGCCGGATGGCCGGCGAACAGCCGGCACATGGGGCCGTCGAAGTCGAAGAGGACGCATGCGGCGGCGGAGAGGAGAGCATGCGGGTCGGTCGGGTGCGGTTGAGTCACGTCGCTCCGTCCATCTGGGCAGCGGGCCGGGGCCGGCACCTTCGCCTCCCCATACTGCCCGCGACCCCCGCGACAGAACTCGGGGAACACACGATCCTCGCATCAGGGCTCCAGGTTCAGGTCGGTCGCCACGGTGGTCCACAGGCTCTCGAACCACATCGACGACTGCGCGACGAAGGCCTCGTCCCGCACCCCGCCGTCACCGTTGAAGGTGAAGAGCGTCGAGTCGCTCCCCAGCACGTCGAAGAGCTCGACGGGGCTGCCGCCGATCTGCTCCTCGCGCCGGGTGACGGTGTAGTAAGCGAACAGCGCCTCGGTGCCGTTGAGCAGGTAGATCTTCACGGGCGGAGTGAACGGCAGGGCCCGGAAGGTCACTTCGACGTCGAGGTTGCGCGTGCTGCGCATCGCCAGCAGGTTGTGCCGCAGGGCCGCGCCCTGGATGTTGCGCAGATGCAGCCAGCGCTCATGGACCTGTGCGGCATCCTTGGGCTCGTCGGCGGGCCGGGGGAACGCCAGGTCCAGATCACGGTCCGGCAGCAGGATGCGCACCTTGACCGAACGCGGGGCGAGACGGCCGGACCGGATCCGCTGCAGCGGTTCCGCCAGGGCGAGCGCGAGGGATTCCGACGTGAGGCAGAGCGCGTCGATCCGCACATCGGGAGCCCCGAACGCCGCCAGGATCTTCGGCCCCAGGCCGGCTGCCGTCTGTTGGGGCTCACCGCCGTCCGCCTCGTCGACGACGGGTGGCGGACCCGCGATGCGCGCCGGGGCGCCCCGGGTGACCGCGGTGAGCATGCCCTCGGCCTTCAGATGCTCCACCGCCCGCCGGATCGCGCCCCGTTCGATGCCGAACTCCTCGACGAGTTGCGCCTGCGTCGGCATGTGGTCGCCGGCTTTGAGTACGCCGGTGCGGATCCGCTCGCGCAGGATGTCCGCCACCTCTTCGGAGGAGGGCTTTTTGGTGCCGTTCATAGCTCTGCGCTCAGGGGTCACAACAGAACGCTACAACTTCTTGCCATCTAACGGAACTTGTTCCCTAGTTGGTTATGAACTTGTACCAAGTGGGGACAACTAAAAGTAAGTTGGCAGCCAACTTCGCCAACATCCTTTCAGACAAGGCACGTTCATCGCTGAATCCGTCCAACGCCGTACGGGTGCAGCTCGCGCATCGGCCGCTTCCCGGAGCCTTCGCTCCTCACCTCCTCAGGAGGGACCGCCATGCCCGTAGTCATCCTCGTCATCGACCGGTACCTGGAATGGAAATTCGGCGTCCCGTTCAGCTTCGCCGTCTCGTTGCTGGTAGGAGGCCTGAAGTCCGGCAGCGAGCAGTGCACCACTGCCGGCGCCGTGCTCCTGGCCGTGCTCGTGGTGGGCACAGCTCTGTAGCAGCCCCGGACCACCCGGGCACCTCGGAACGCGTCAGAACACATCCGGGCACCACGGCCGCCGCGCCGTACGGAACACCGCGTCCGCCGAAGCCGCAGCCCCCGCCCGGTTCTCCTCGATCCGGCCCAGTGCGGCGAGCCGCAGCGTCGACTCGTCGCCCAGGAACAGCGTCCCCAGTTCCCGTGCGTCCAGAGTTAGGTCGGCGCTCTGTGTCGTCGGGGTGCAGGAGGCGCCCGACGGCGAGACATCCAGCCGGAAACGGCCGGCCGTCAGCCCCGTCCCGTCGTGGATGTCCAGGACCAGGGTGGCCTCGCTCGCGTACGCGCGGGCCTCCAGGGCCCGGGGGATGTCCAGGATGCGCAGCCACAGCCAGTCCGCCTGGGTCACGGTGCGGGCGGCCCGGGGGTCCGGAAGGAGAAGGGGGAGCAGGTCGTCCGGGGCGCGGTAGCCGGTGCGGACCGTGGTGATCCAGTCGATCGAGAAGAGGAGGTGCCACAGGGCCCGTTCCGCCTCGGGGGTCACCGCGATCATGCTCTTCACCGTCGCCTTGTTCAACGGCTGCTTCGCGTCACTCCAGTTGTCGTCGGCCCGGTAGACGATCAGACCGTCGACCTCACCGTCCGCCGAGCGGTGGACCGCGTAGAACGGCTCCTTCCACTCGTCCTTCGGCGGCACGTCGATCCCGGTGTTGAGGCGCCACCAGCGCTCGTCCCGGCTGATCACACCGGGCTGGCGGACGGCCAGCCGGTCATGGAGCGCGGGGCCGATCCTGCGTACCTCCGCGCCGTCCACCAGGTCGATCCGGCCGGCGTCCCCCTCGAAGGGGACCGGCCGGCGCGGGTCCAGGCCGGCCCTGGGGACGTCGATCTCCCACTCCGTGGTCCAGGACGCCGGGCCGAAGCCGTACCGCCCGTAGATCGGGTACTCGGCCGCGATCAGCGAGGCGACCACATCGCCGCGCTCCTTCGCCGCCGCCAGGTCCGCGGTCATCATCCGGCGAAGCAGTCCGCGGCGGCGGTGCGTGGGCGTCACCGTCACGGCGCTGATCGCGTCGGCCCGCACCGTGGCGCCGCCGACGACGGACAGCTCCTGGGCGAACGACCGGAAGGTCGCCACACACCGCCCGGCGTCGAACACACCCTGGACGCGCGACAGATCGGTATGCGCCAGACGCCCCTTGATCTCTTCGTCCGTCGGCACCGAGGAGTTCAGGAACCCGGTGCCCACGGCGCGCAGCCAGTCGGGGTACTCGGACTCGGTGACGGTACGGAGATCAAGGCTCATGACCCCACGCTAGGCACGGTCCCGCCGGAAAGTCGCGCGCTTTTCGACGGGATCCGGCACCGCTCGATTCGGCCCGTCCCTCAGAACGCCGCGCGGATCTCGCCGACCTCCGCGGCGCCACCCAGCAACGGTGCCCTGCCGATGCGGGACACCACCGGGGCGTCGACACCGAGCATGTCCAGCGCACGGGCCAGCACCGGGCCCAGCGCGCGCGTCGAACCGTCGTCGATCTTGAAGGCCAGCGCCCTGCCGTCCGCGAGCGCCACCGCCTGGACCGCCTCCGCGCCCATCTTCGAGAGCGTGCCCGGCACCTCGCGCATCAGCCAGGTGTCCGGGCGCCGCGTCCCGGCCACGAACTCCGGGTGCGCCCGCATCGCGTCCGCGACCCGGCGCTCCGCGGTGCCGGGCTCCGCCAGCACGAACGTACGGAACGCGCGCGCCAGGCCCACCAGGCCGATCGCCATCAGCGGGGCCCCGCAGCCGTCCGTGCCGACCGCCGCGACCGGCTCGCCCGCCGCTTCCGCGACCACCTGGCCGACGAGCTGCTGCAGCGGGTGCGCCGGGTCGAGGTACGTCGAGGTGTCCCAGCCGTTCTGTACGCAGACGGCGAGCATCGCCGCGTGCTTGCCGGAGCAGTTCATCGTGAGCGGCTCCCGCACCCGCCCCGCGGCGAGGTACGCCTCCGCCTCCACCGGGTCCAGCGGAAGGTCCGGCGGGGTCTGCAGGTCGTCCGGCTTCAGTCCGTGCTCGGCGAGCATCGTGCGGACGAGGTCGAGGTGGAAGTCCTCCCCCGAGTGGCTCGCGGCGGCCAGCGCCAGCCGCTCCCCGGAGAGATCCAGTCCGGCCCGCAGGATCGCGGCGGCCTGCATCGGCTTGTTGGACGAGCGCGGAAAGACCGGAGCCGCCGGATCGCCGAGCGCGTACTCCACACGTCCGTCGGCGGCCAGCACGACCAGCGACCCCCGGTGGTGGCCCTCGGTGAAACCGGACCGCACGACCTCGGCCAGGACCGGGAGCGTGGGGGACGCGGCGGGAGATATGGAGGTCATGGTGGCTGGTGGCCTTCCGGGAGCGGGCGGTACCTGCCCCCGGAAGGATCGCTTCAGGCGAGCAGATCGTCTACTTGTGCTTCGCCGTCACGGTACCTGCGGGCGATCTCCGCACTGCAATCGTCAACGGTGTGCTGGAGCCGGTGCCGGCGCCGGGAGACCCGCTGTTCGTAGCGGACGAGGCGCGCCATGGCCGTGAGCAGTTCTTCGTCCGTCCGGGCGTCGAGGTCGGAGAGCTCGACCTCGGCGAGTGTGTCCTCGGCCAGCTGCCGGTACTCGTCGCTGCGCGGCGTGGTGAGGGTGACGTGCCTCGCCGAGGAGCGGTGGACGGACGGGGCGTCGGCGAGGATCTCCGAGAGCCGGTCCACCACCGGCGACTCCGGGCCGGCGCGACCGGCGAGCTCGGCACGCAGGATGTCGATGCGGCCCTGGACCAGACGGCGTACGTAACTCAGGTCCGCCTCGTCGCGCTGCGCGTCACGGCGGAGTGTGCGCAGCTCCGGCAGCCGCAGTCCGCGGAATTCGGGCTGCGGACGCACCGAGGCGAGCCCTTCCCCGGCCCCGCCGTTCCCCGTCTGTCCCGGTACGGACAAGGGGCCGGTGAGTGTCGTGGGCAGCTGCGCGGACAACGGGCCCTGTCCGGGCAGCGCGCCGGACCGCTGTACGGGTGGGCGCACGGTACCGGCAGCACGTGTCACCGGTACCGCACCGGGTGATGGCCCGGTTCCCTGTGTGGTCATGATGTTCCGTCCCCTCGACCGGTGCGTCGGCACACCGACATCGTGCATCGTGCCACTACGCACGGTGCTCACGCAGGTGCTCTGTACCCGTTCAGCCCAAGATAGGTTGGTCTGTATGCGTGCAGTGATACAGAGAGTGGACGGCGCGAGCGTCGCCGTTGCGGGCACCTCCGACGATCCGTCGGGGACCGGAATCGTCGGCGAGATCGTCGGCGAGGGGCTGTGTGTGCTGGTGGGGGTCACTCACGGCGACACCGCGGAGAAGGCGGCACAGCTTGCCCGCAAGCTGTGGACCCTGCGGATCCTGGAGGGCGAGAAGTCCTGCTCGGACGTGAATGCACCGCTTTTGGTCATTTCGCAGTTCACTCTCTACGGGGACGCCCGGAAGGGCCGCAGGCCCACCTGGAACGCCGCCGCCCCGGGTGAGGTCGCCGAGCCGCTGGTCGACGAGGTGGTGGCGCAGCTGCGCGCGCTCGGCGCACAGGTGGAGACGGGCCGGTTCGGGGCGGACATGCGCGTCTCGCTCACCAACCACGGCCCGTTCACCGTAGTGATCGACGTGTAGCAGCGCGGGTGGACGGCCGCGCGTAGGGCGTCTAAGACCGACCGGCACCGCGACGCCGCCCCCGTGCGCCGGTCGGTCTAAGGCTCGACGACCGTCTCCTGGGCCGCCGCGGTGGCCCCCGCGATCAGTTCCGCGTCCACGGCCACGTTCCGCTTCACCAGCGCCAGGGCGATCGGGCCCAGCTCGTGATGACGGGCCGATGTGGTGATGAAGCCGAGCTGACGGCCGTCCTCGCCGTCGGCGGCCAGCCGGACCGGTGTTCCGTGGCCGGGCAGGTGCACCTCACTGCCGTCCAGATGCAGGAAGACGAGCCGGCGCGGCGGCTTCCCCAGGTTGTGGACACGGGCGACCGTCTCCTGCCCCCGGTAGCAGCCCTTCTGGAGATGAACGGCCGTGCCGATCCAGCCCAGCTCGTGCGGAATGGTCCGGTGGTCGGTCTCGAAGCCGAGGCGCGGGCGGTGCGACTCGATGCGCAGCGCCTCGTAGGCGAGGATGCCCGCGGCGGGGCCGTGCCCGGCGGCGTACGCCTCCAGGTCGGCACGCGGCAGGAAGAGGTCACGGCCGTGCGCCGTCTCCCGTACCGCTACGCCGTCCGGGACCTCGGCGATGGAACCCGCCGGCAATTGGACGACGGCGAAGTCCTCGGTACGGTCGGCGACCTCGACCCGGTAGAAGAACTTCATCGACTCCAGGTACGCGATCAGCTCGCCCTGCGTCTCCGGTTCGACGTGCATCCACACCGTCGCACCGTCGTCGACCAGATAGAGGGCGTGCTCGATGTGCCCGTTGGCGGAGAGGATCAGCGCCTCGGTGGCCTGGTTCGGCGCCAGGTCGCTGACGTGCTGGGTGAGCAGCAGGTGCAGCCAGGTCAGCCGGTCGTCGCCGGTGACCGTGACGACACCACGGTGCGAGAGGTCGACGAGGCCGAGGCCGTCGGCGAGCGCGCGTTGCTCGCGGAACAGGTCGCCGTAGTGCGCGGCGACGCCTTCGTCGCGCCCTTCGGCGGGGACGGCGCCGGGCAGGGACAGCAAGGGGCTCTTCATGCGACCAGCGTACGACCCTGCTGCGGCTCGCTACCGGGGTACCTCGGCCGGACCGGTCTCCTCAGGACCGGTGTCCGCCGCCTCCGCCGTTTCCGCCCCCTCCGCCGCCTTCGCCGTGCAGTCGGCGCAGCGGCCGAAGATCGCGAAGTGCTTCATGTCGGTCTCGAAGCCGAACGCGCCGCGCAGCTTCGCGGTGAACTCGGCGACCACGTCGACATCGGCCTCGATGACGTTCGTACAGTCCCGGCAGACCAGGTGGATGTGGTGGTGCCGGTCGGCCAGGTGGTACGTCGGAGCCCCGTGCCCCAGATGCGCGTGGCTGACGAGCCCGAGCTCCTCCAGGAGCTCCAGGGTCCGGTAGACGGTGGAGATGTTCACGCCCGACGCGGTCCTGCGCACCTCGCAGAGGATGTCGTCGGGCGTCGCGTGCTCCAGCCGGTCGACGGCCTCCAGGACAAGCTGACGCTGCGGCGTCAGCCGGTAGCCACGCTGCCGAAGATCGGTCTTCCAGTCGGTGCTCACCACAGGCCCAGTGTAGGGCGGGGCAGGCACCGGCACGTCTGCGCCGGAAAGCCGGGGACCGCTCCTGGGGACCGCTCCTACTTGAAGAAGGCGATGCCGTCGTCCGGCAGGTCACCGAGGCTCTTCGCCATCGCGGCGACCTCTTCCGGGGTGACGACCTTCTTGAGGTGCGCCGACATGTACGGGCGCAGCTCGACGTCCGGGGTGGCCTTCTCGCCGACCCACATCAGGTCGCTGTTCACATAGCCGTAGAGCCGCTTGCCACCGTTGTACGGGCCGGAGGCCGCGGTGCGGGCCACCGCGTCGGTGACCAGGTCGATCTGCGGCTTCTGCTTGGCCAGCTCGCCGTACCAGATCTCGACGATGCCCTGGTCGCGGACCATGACGATCTCGACCTTGCGGTCCTTGTCGACGCGCCAGTAGCCGGACTCGGTCTCCAGCGGCTTGACCTGCTTGCCGTCGGCGTCCAGCACCCAGGAGTGCGAGACGTACTCGAGGAAGTCCCGGCCGTCGTGGCTGAAGGTGACTTCCTGGCCGAAGTTGCACTTCTCGGCGCCGGGGAAGTCGGAGACGCCCGCACCCGCCCAGTTGCCGAGGAGGAAGGCCAGCGGCACGAGGTCCGGGTGGAGGTCGGACGGAATCTCGATCATGAGCGGCTCAGTCGATCTGTGAGGTGGACGGGCAGGTGTTCGGCGAGGGTCAGCGCTGGCCCTGGTACAGCTTCTTCACGGTCAGTACGGAGAAGGCGAGCACGCCGACACAGACCAGAATCAGCAGGGCGGAGAAGAATGCCTCAAGCACGGGGAGCTCCTCGGGACGAACGACGTGACGGCAGTACGGGGCCGGGCCCCCAGCCTAATGGGTGGGGGCCCGGCCCGACGGTCCGGGGTTTCCCCCGGGCCCGGTCAGCCCAGCAGCTGGTTCTGCAGGATCACACTCTGGTGGAACGGAACGGCTTCCGTGCTTGCCCCGCCCTTTCGCGTGTGGACGATGAGGGCGACGGTGTCCCCGGCCAGCACAGACGCATGGCGGACCTGCTCCGCGCCGTACGGCTTCGCCTCCGTGTACACGCGGGCCGTGGTGTTTTCCACCTCGGTGTCCGGCCATGCGTCGTCGGGTGCGGGCGCGGTCGTGTCCGTGAGCTGCTCGAGCCCGAGCCCGAGCAGCTCGTCCTGGAACGCGGTGGAGTACGCCACCGAGTTGAACCGGAGCAGATAGATCCGGGACGACGTGCCATCCGGCATGGTCCAGCCGCGGGCCGCGATGTGCCGCAGGGCGGAGTCGTCCAGCCACTGGATGAGGGCGGCGCGCTCGGCCTTCGGGTACTGGGAGGCGTACTGCGCGCTGCTGACCCAGCGGCCGTCGAGCTTCTTGTCCACGGTTGCTCCGGCCGGGGCCGGCAGCAGCAGGCGCCGCAGGTCGGCGTGGTGGACCTCCCCCCTGTTGGAATCGTTGAACGGGCGGGGCGCGCCGGCGGGAAGGGCGGGCAACGTCAGCCGGGGATAGTCCCAGCGCCCGTCGGTCTCGGTGGCCAGGCCCGGTACGTCGGTGCGCTCCATCGACGCGATGCCGACGGCCGTGCCCGTACCGAGCCCGCCGAGGACCAGCACAGCCGCCGTCCAGCGGGCGACGGCCCGCAGCACCCGGCGCGGGGGGCGCGGCGGGGTCTGCGCTCCGGGCTCTCCTGGCTCCGAAGGCAGAACCGACGGGACGGGCAGAACCGGTGCAACGGGCGGTGCGGCCGGGTTCGGGGCCGGAGTGACCTCGCCGGCCGACTCCACCGTCTGCTCGGTCATACGTACTCCCCCGGGGACTTGATGTGGTCCAGCTGGTCCTTCAGCAGCCCGGCGACGGTCACCTTGTCGATGGGCTTGGCGGCGACTGCCGTGTAGCTGATGCTCAGCTCACCGTCGTACGCCGTGCACATCATGGATTCCAGCTCGCTCTTGCTGTCCTCGGGCTGCAGGTAACAGGTGGCTTTGCCTGTGTGACCGTTGACCTTCGGTCCGTCGCGGAAGCCACCGATGGCGTCGAACAGTTCCGTCCGGAACGTGTAGAGGTCCCGGACGGCCTTCTTGTCCTTCATCCGCACGATCTCGGCTTTCACCACGAGAAAGTTCTCCTGCGCGACGAACGAACGGACGGCAAGGCCCTGTATCCGGAGTCGGTCGATCCGCTTGTCGAGCTCACGGCGTTTCCTGCCCGCGAGCCCGCTGTCGGACTCCTTCATCATGGCGGTGGCCTGCTTGCCGCTGACCTCTCCGTCATTGCCGTGCTCCCCGATGTCGGGGCCGAGCCGGAAGCCGTCGGGCACGGGCAGCATCAGCTTGGTGAGCGGGGTGTCGGCCCGGCCCGAGCCGGTGTCACCGGCCGGATCCTTGACGGGCCCGCGCTCGGGATCCGCCCAAGCGGTCGTCTTGACGGTCCGGTCGGCGTCGTCGACCGTGACCTTCGTGTACGCGGCCGCGCCGCCGACGGCACCGATCACCAGAACGGCGGGGAGCGCGGTGAGGAGCACCCGGCGGACCTTCCCGGAACGTGCGGGTGCGTCCGGGACCACGGACGGTTCCGGGGCGGTGGCAGGGGCGGGCGGGATGACGTCGTTCACAGGCGCTCCAGCTGTCGCTCGGCCAGCGTCCGGATGTCCTTCTTGCTGATCGGCTCGGTGTCGAAGATATTGATCTCGATCATGATGTCGCCGCGCTGGATGACGGCCCTCGCCCGGTACGAGGGCAGGTAGCCGGGCTTCCGGACGACGTCGTAGAGGTAGTAGCGGCCGTTGCCGCTGCCCTTGACCGGGTCGCCGTCGTTGCCCGCGCCGCGCTCCGTTTCCGGCATGTACCAGGTCTGGCTCTCGGCGTGGTCAACGGCCCCCGTCTCCGTCCCGGATCCGAACTGGAGGAGCCAGACGTTGGCCTCGCGGTGGGTCCCCTTCTTCCAGGCGGCGCCGGCGACGCGGCGCACATCCCTCTCCAGGAGGTAGGTGAACATGAAGTCCGGGGCCCTGAAGGCACGCGCGTAACTGTCCACGCTGAGCCAGCCGTCGCTCACCCCGTTCTCCGCCTTGTTGTCGCTCCAGCCCGCCGGCCGGTCGATGAGCAGCTTGCGCAGGTCGCCGCTCGTCCGCACCTGGCGGTCCTGCGAGGCCGGCAGGGCGGCCGGGACCTTGCCCGCGGGCAAAGCCTTCGCCGGGTAGGCCAGATCGGACTGCGACAGCGCGGGCAGCGGCGTCGGGGGCCGCTCGGCCTGGATGTCGTAGCCGACGGCCGTGCCGCCCGCGATGCCGAGCAGTGCGGCTGCGGCGATCAGCAGGGTCGTACGCCCGCGCGGGCGAGGACGTACGGACGGAGCGGGCGGCTCGGCAGGCTCTGCGGGCTCTGCGGGCTCTGCGGGCGGCCCCGCAGGTTCACCAGGCCGCGCGGGTTCACCAGGAACTTCAGATGCGCCCGGCACTTCAGATACTTCAGGCCCGCCAGGCCCGCCAGGCCCGCCAGGCCCGCCAGGCACTTCAGTGCCTGCAGGAACGGTGTCGTTCGGTTGCAAAAGGGTCCCCCCAAAGAGACCTGAGGCGCAGATTCCATTACCTGCGCACACAACTGACCCACAGGTCACAGGGGAGGTTGTTCACCCGACGATTACAGTTCGGTACATGTCGAAGAAGCTCGTGATCAAGGTGACTGCCGGGGCCGATTCCCCCGAGCGCTGCTCACAGGCCTTCACCGTGGCGGCCGTGGCCGTCGCCAGTGGGGTCGAGGTCTCGCTCTGGCTGACCGGCGAATCCGCCTGGTTCGCTCTGCCGGGGCGTGCCGCCGCATTCGAACTGCCGCACTCCGCACCGCTGCCGGATCTGATCGAGTCGATCCAGGCCGGCGGCCGGATCACGCTCTGCACCCAGTGCGCGGCACGACGCGACATCACGGAGAAGGACGTCCTGGAGGGCGTACGCATCGCGGGCGCCCAGGTTTTCGTGCAGGAGGCCATGGCGGACGGCAGCCAGGCCCTCGTCTACTGACCTTCGTCCATGAGCAGGGCCCGGGGCTGCCCTACCGGCGGTGTTTCTTTCCGTCGAGTTCGTCCCACCACTCGTCCGACTTCGGGTCGCCGGAGGGATCGTCCCACCAGCGGTCCTCCGGCCCCCGCCGGTTGGCGACCATCGCCGCGACGGGCGGGATGACCATGGCGACCACGCACATGCCGACCGCCACGGGGATGGACCAGAGGCGCACGAAGGCCCAGGCGGAGACGAAGAGAACGAGGCATCCGCCCATCAGCAGGAAGTAGGCGCGACGGCGTCGGGCGTACATGTCTCCAGGGTAGAGCGGATCCACCCGTCCGGCGGCGGGCCGGACGGCGCGAAGGGCCGCACCCCTGCTCAGGTGGCGTCCAACCCCCTGGGGTGCGGCCCTCCGGCCGGTCGTGCGCGGGAACTACACGGCGATGGCGACCTCGGCGAGGCCACCCGTCTGCGCCACGACCGTGCGGTCGGCAGTGCCGCCCGGGACCAGGGCGCGGAGCGTCCACGTGCCCTCGGCCGCGTAGAAGCGGAACTGTCCGGTCGCCGAGGTCGGAACCTCGGCGGTGAACTCACCGGTCGAGTCCAGCAGACGGACATAGCCGGTGACGGGCTCGCCGTCACGGGTCACGCTGCCCTGGATGGTCGTCTCGCCCGGCTTGATCGTCGAAGCGTCGGGGCCGCCGGCCTGTGCTCCACACATGGTGTTCTGTCCTTCTGGTCGGGGTCCTGCTGATCAGGTCCTGCGGAATTACTTGTTGGCGCCGAGCTCGATCGGCACGCCGACGAGGGAGCCGTACTCGGTCCACGAACCGTCGTAGTTCTTGACGTTCGCCTGGCCGAGCAGCTCGTGCAGCACGAACCAGGTGAGCGCGGAGCGCTCACCGATGCGGCAGTAGGCGATGGTGTCCTTGGACAGGTCCACCTGCTCGTCCTCGTAGAGCGCCTTGAGCTCGTCGTCCGACCGGAACGTGCCGTCGTCGTTGGCGTTCTTCGACCACGGGATGTTGCGGGCGCTCGGCACGTGGCCGGGGCGCTGCGACTGCTCCTGCGGGAGGTGCGCCGGGGCGAGCAGCTTGCCGCTGAACTCGTCGGGCGACCGCACGTCGACCAGGTTCAGGCTGCCGATGGCCTTCACGACGTCGTCGCGGTAGGCGCGGATCGACTCGTCCTGCGGCTTGGCCTTGTACTCGGTGGCCGGGCGCGTCGGGACGGCGTCGGTCAGGTCGCGGGAGTCGAGCTCCCACTTCTTGCGGCCGCCGTCGAGCAGCTTGACGTTCTCGTGGCCGTACAGCTTGAAGTACCAGTACGCGTACGAGGCGAACCAGTTGTTGTTGCCGCCGTAGAGGACGACGAGCGTGTCATTCCCGATGCCCTTCTCGGACAGGAGCTTCTCGAAGCCGGCCTGGTCGACGAAGTCACGGCGGACCGGGTCCTGGAGGTCCTTGGTCCAGTCGATCCGGATCGCGTTCTTGATGTGGTTCTTCTCGTACGCCGAGGTGTCCTCGTCGACCTCGACGATGGCGACCTGCTGGTCGTCGATGTGGGCCTCGACCCAGTCTGCGTCGACCAGAACGTCTGCGCGGCTCATGTGATTCTCCTCCGGGGCAGTCTGCGGCGGGGTGGTGCGGGGTGCGAAGTGCGAGGTGTACGCGCAGGTGCTGGGGAGCGGAACGCGTACGGGAGGCACGGGTTCGGCCCTGACATCGTCGAAGGGCCGGGGAAACGGGAGAAGGTCCCGCTCAGAAGGTGCGACAGAGCATGGCGGCGACGCGGCACAGGTCTACTGCCCGCCGCTTCGTGAGGTCCGCCTGTCGCTTCATGTGTCCGATCGTAGGGAGGTACGGGCGGAGATGTCACCGTCGTGTCGAATCGTGAGACACGATCGTCCGCTATGCGAGACGCGAGGCCGATCGGGGCCGTGCCGGACCGGGATTCCGAAGGTCCGGGCCGCGCCATCATCTACGGGTCGGACGGGGCCGTCTCATTATCTGGATCGGCCGTCACATCCGCCCTCGCGGTCCCCCTACCCCGCCCGGCCGGCGGATATCCGCCGCTGCTGCACGTACCGCCGTCACCCGGCGAGTTCGATGTCCGAGCCCGTCATCGAGATCTTCAGGCCGTCCTCGGCAACCTCGATCTTCTCCAGCTTCAGCCCGGCCGGCAGACCGCCGATCTCGCGCTGGAAGTCGGTCTTCCTGCGGACCAGGTCCTCCAGACCGGGGATGCCCTCACCCGGCACCTCGTCCGCATGCACCTTGACGGTGTCGCCGTCGACCAGGGTGACGGTGGAGAGCACGCTGCGCGAGACCGAACGGCCCAGCAGCGGGATCTCGATCGAGCCGGAGACCTTCACCTTGCCGTTGCCGCCGTAGGCGACGGTGACACCGTTGTCCGCGGCCGTGGTGAGGTCCTCGTACGAGACGACGGCCGTCCCGGTGGCCCGGGAGGCCGTCGCACTGGTGTAGCCGGCGCCGAGCTTCACCTGGTGCAGCTGGGCCCGGATCTCACTGATCCGTATCGAACGGCCGCCCGCGCTGGTCCGCACGCCGTCGACCTTGACGTCGACCTGGTCGAGCTCCGATCCGGCGATCTGGGTCAGGAAGGGAAAGCCCTTGATGTCGACCTCGGTCGAACCGGTCTCCACACCGCCGAACCGGACCCGGTCCGCGGCCTCCGACTCCGCGAAGTACACCGCTGCCCTGTCCACGGCGACGAAGATGCCGCCGAGAACCACAGCGATGATCAGCAGTATTCGCAGTGCGCGCATGCCTGTTGCTCCCCCACTCCGACCGGCCGGACCCCTGGTGCCCGTGAGCCTACTGCCGCTGCGCGGCACGCCCGGAGTGATCGACGAGCAAGCGGCCCGGCCGGTTCCCCCCGGCCGGAAAAGGCCGGAAGGCGATGGGCGGCATCAGGCGATCGCACGGCCGATCAGATAGACGGCAGGGGCCGCAGCGGTGAGCGGCAGCGCCACTCCGGCCGTCAAGTGCACGAACCTGGACGGGTAGTCGTAACTGGCCACCCGCAGACCGATCAGCGCACAGCCACCGGCCGCGAGCCCGAGGAACGCACCCTGCGCACCGATGCCGGCCAGTGTGCCGACCGCAGCGCCGGCGCCCGCCGCGACGAGCAGCGCGACGACGACCGAGGCCGGGCCCGGCAGCGGAAGGGCCCTGACGAGCACGGCCACCGCGACCGCGATCGCGCCCACCGTCACCGCGTCCGGGGCCGCAGCGAGATGCCCGGCGGCCAGGACGGCGAGCGCGGCCGAGGCGACGGTGGCCGTCAGGCCGTACATCCGCTCGTCGGCCCCGGCGTGGCTGCGCAGCTGGAGTACGAGAGTGAGCAGCACCCACACACCGAGCGTGCCGAGGATGGCGGCCGGGGCGTTGTCCCGGCCCGCCGCGAGCAGGACGGCATCCGCCACGAACCCACCGGCGAAGGCGAGCGCGATGCCCTGCCTGGCAGGCCACATGCCGTTGAGCCGGAACCAGCCGGCGGCTGTCACGGCCTGGAGCAGCACCAGCGGTACGAGCAGGGCGTACGGCCCGATCGCGGCGCCGAGGGCGATCAGGAGGCCGAGGCCCGCCGTGATGGCGGCGGGCTGCATCCCGGGCGCGATGATCGGCGAACGCCCCTCGGCGCGGGCCCGCTGGGCGTCGGTGATCCGGCTGTTGCCCAGCGTGGTGGGCGCGCTGTAACCGGAGCCTTCCTGCACGGGGGCGGCCGCCCCGGCGGCCGGAGCCTCCTGGGCGAACGGGACCTCGGGCGGCAGCGGGTACGAGCCCGAGGTGCTGCCCTGCGAGGCGGACTGCGGGGCACCCTGGGGGGCCGGCTGCGGGAGGGGCTGCGGAACGGGCTGTGCGGCCGGCTGGTACGCGTCCTGCTGC
The DNA here is from genome assembly GCF_042736635.1 of Streptomyces sp. NPDC060035. Lineage (NCBI taxonomy): Bacteria > Bacillati > Actinomycetota > Actinomycetes > Kitasatosporales > Streptomycetaceae > Streptomyces > Streptomyces sp. NPDC060035. The sequence continues at coordinate 60,287 of NZ_JBHWVO010000010.1, read as the reverse complement.
TGATACGGGGCAGCGGGCTGCGCCTGCTGGTACCCGGCCTGCTGCTGCTCCGGCCGGATCGTCGGCTGGTACTGGGTGTCCCAGGTCTGGCCCTGCCACGTCTGGGTCGCACCCTGGTCGGGGTGGCCCGGCGCGTTCCCCGGCTCCTGGGGTGCCGTGGGCTGCTGCGGTGCCTGCCCGGCCGGCCAGGCGGAGCCGTCCGGGCAGCCGTCGTACGGGGCGTGGGCGTCGTACGGGGCCTGATCACCGTACGGCGGCTGCTGCCCGTCCCCGTACTGCTGCCCGTACGGATACTGCTGATCGCTGTTGCTCATGGTCTGCGGTTCACCCTCCTGCGAACGGCGGGAGCACCTCGACCGTGCCGCCCTCGGCAAGCCGTACGGTCTCATGGCCACGGGTCCCCACGGGGTTCCCGTCGATCAGGAACGAGCACCTCTGCAGTACTCGCGTCAGCTCACCCGGGTGCCGCTCCCGCACCCCGTCGAGCGCCTCGGCGAGCGTCACCGCCGCGTACGGCTCCTCCGCGGTCCCTGCGGCGGCCTTGGCCGCGGCCCAGTAGCGGATCGTCCCCGCTGCCATGGCGACACCCCTTTCCTCGTGCGTCAGCTGCCATCATGAATCACGCCGACGCCGTCCAGTCGGCGATACGGGTGAGCAAGCTCTCGTCCGCGGCGTTCTCCGCGTGCCCCATCCCGCGCTCCAGCCACAGGTCCGCCGCGCCGCGCGCGGCATCGGCCAGCATCCTCGGGTGGTCGAGCGGGAAGTACGGGTCCTGGTCGCCGTGCACGATCAGCAAGGGTGCCGGTGCGATCAGGGGGACCGCCTCGACCGGGGAGAGCGGGACCGGGTCCCAGTCCTTGCGGTCGATCCGGGTACGGAAGCCGTAGCGGCCGACGAACCGGCCGGCGGGACGGGTGACCACCCAGTGCAGGCGCCGCATCGGAGCCGTACCCCGGTAGTACCAGCGGGCGGGAGCGCTGACGGAGACCACCGCATCCGCGTGCGCTTCTGTGCGCCCCGCGTGCGCCCCAGTGCGCCATCCCACCCGTTCGGCTCCCGCCGCGGATCCCGTCTCCACGGATTCCCGTGCCTCCGGCGCCGTATACAGAGCAGCGTGCCGAAGTACCACGGAACCGCCCATCGAGAAGCCGACCGTAACGATCCGCCGGTGTCCCAGTGACCGCGCCCAGGCCACCGCGGCGGCCAGGTCCAGCACCTCGCGGTCGCCCACCGTGGACCGTCCGCCGGACCTCCCGTGCCCCCGGAAGGAGAACGTGATCACGGCCGCACGCTGCGAGAACACCTCGGCGGCGCGCCGCACGGCCGGCCGGTCGACGGAGCCGGTGAAGCCGTGTGCGACGACGATCGCCGTACCGGCGGATGCCGCGTCGGCCCCGGTGCCGGAACCGGGCGTACACGGGGTGTACACCGCCTCGATACGGACGCCGTCACCCGTCAGCAATGTGGTGCGCCGTGCGGTCGGCGTGATCGAGGGAACAAAAGAACTCAGGAATCGACCCTCGGACACAGAACTCATGTGGGCTATTCTGCTGCGAAGAGGATCCGGGCAAAGTAGCCCCCGGGTCCTTTTGTGCTTTCCGCGCGTTGTTACGGAGACGTTTCAACAAGCTCAGCGGCTCCAGGGCACGGGGCCGCACCGTAAAAACCGTATGACGCCGCCGCAGGGCGAACGTCGTACGCGAGTACGAAGCAGTGCCGCATACTCCCCCGGGTCCGCCCCGGGAGTGCCCCTCTCGCAGGGAACGAGGAGGACCGACGTAATGGGCGAGCGAACCGTGCACGATCGACCGACGACCCAGGCAGGTGGGCGGCGATGAGTTCACTGCTGCTTCTGACGAATGCCCTTCAACCGTCGACGGAGGTGCTCCCCGCCCTAGGCCTTCTGCTGCACAGCGTGCGGGTCGCCCCCGCCGAGGGACCCGCTCTCGTCGACACCCCCGGTGCCGACGTCATCCTCATCGACGGCCGCCGCGACCTCCCACAGGTGCGCTCGCTGTGCCAGCTGCTGCGGTCCACCGGACCCGGCTGTCCGCTGATCCTCGTCGTGACGGAGGGCGGCCTCGCGGCCGTCACCGCCGACTGGGGCATCGACGACGTCCTGCTGGACACCGCGGGTCCCGCGGAGGTCGAGGCCCGGCTGCGGCTGGCCACCGGCCGCCAGCAGATCACCGCCGACGACTCCCCGATGGAGATCCGCAACGGCGATCTGTCGGTCGACGAGGCGACCTACAGCGCCAAGCTGAAGGGCCGGGTCCTCGACCTGACCTTCAAGGAATTCGAACTGATCAAGTACCTCGCGCAGCACCCGGGCCGGGTCTTCACCCGCGCCCAGCTGCTGCAGGAGGTCTGGGGCTACGACTACTTCGGCGGCACCCGAACGGTCGACGTCCACGTACGGCGGCTGCGCGCCAAGCTCGGCCCCGAGCACGAGGCACTGATCGGCACGGTCCGCAACGTCGGCTACCGCTTCGTCGCACCGGAAAAGGCGGAACGGGGTCGCGAGGAGGCCAAGGACAGGGCGGCACCGATGATGGTGGAGGACGACGTAACCCGTTCGGAGCAGTCCCCGGAAGCCGGGATTACGGAAGAAGCCCCGGTCCGGCCTGCCAAGCGGTAGGTCGATCCGCGTAGACTGCCGCGCGTGGCCAAGGTGACGCGGGACGATGTGGCGAGACTGGCGGGGACGTCGACCGCGGTCGTCAGCTACGTCATCAACAACGGACCCAGGCCGGTTGCCCCGGCCACGCGCGAGCGGGTACTCGCCGCGATCAAGGAGCTGGGGTACCGGCCCGACCGGGTCGCCCAGGCCATGGCATCGCGGCGGACCGACCTCATAGGCATGATCGTGCCGGACGCGCGCCAGCCGTTCTTCGCGGAGATGGCGCACGCGGTCGAACAGGCCGCCGCCGAGCGCGGGAAAATGGTGCTCGTCGGCAACTCCGACTACCGCGACGAGCGCGAGGTCCACTATCTGCGGGCCTTCCTCGGCATGCGGGTCTCCGGCCTGATCCTCGTCAGCCAGGGCCCCAGCGAGCGGGCGGCAGCCGAGATAGAGGCCTGGGACGCCCGCGTCGTCCTGCTGCACGAGCGGCCCGAGGCGATCGACGACGTCGCGGTCGTCACGGACGACATCGGCGGCGCGCAGCTCGCCACCCGCCACCTCCTGGAGCACGGCAACGCCTATGTGGCGTGCCTCGGCGGCATGGAGTCGACCCCGGTGGTCGGTGACCCGGTCGCCGACCACATCGAGGGCTGGCGCCGGGCGATGCACGAGTCGGGGCGGTCCACGGACGGCCGGCTCTTCCACGCCCCGTACAACCGCTACGACGCCTACCAGGTGGCCCTGAAGCTGCTCGCGGGCCCGGACAGGCCGCCGGCGATCTTCTGCTCGACGGACGACCAGGCCATCGGTGTACTGCGGGCCGCGCGCGAGCTGCGGATCGATGTGCCCGGGGAGCTCGCGGTCGCGGGCTTCGACGACGTGAAGGAGGCGGGCCTGACGGATCCGCCCCTGACGACGGTCTTCTCGGACCGTCCCGCGATGGCGCGGGCGGCCGTGGATCTGGTCCTCGACGACTCGCTGCGGGTCTCGGGGTCACGGCGCGAGCGCCTGAAGCAGTTCCCGTCCGCGCTCGTGGTGCGTCGTTCGTGCGGCTGCGGAGAACCGACGGTCGCGGCGCCGTAGCCCTCCGCCCCTTATATGGGGCATACGCGGTTCTGCCGGGCTTCTCAGGACGTACTCAGGCCCTTCTCATGTTCGCTGGCCACTCTCGTAGGCATGACCGACAGCCACCGCCCGAGCGGCGAGTACCCGATGTACCCCTCGTACGGCAACGGCGAGGCGGCCTACCCGCCGCCGCCGGCGTACGAACCCGCACCGCAGAGCGCCGCGGAGCCCGGCGCCGCCGCCTGGCCCGCGCCCGAGCCCGCCCCCGCACAGACCCCGGCCCCGGAGCGCAGGGTCAAGCGGCCCCTCGCCCTCCTCGCCGCAGTGGCGATCGTCGCGGCCGCGATCGGCGGCGGCACCGCCACCCTCGTCGGCGAACTCGCCGACGGCGGTTCGAACAGTTCCGGCTCCGGCAGCGTCGTCAGCGGCACCACCGTGTCCCGGAGCAGCGCGGGCACCGTCTCCGGCGTTGCGGCGGCCGTGGCACCGGCGATCGTCGAGATCAGCGCGACGTCCTCGGCGGGTGACGCCACCGGTTCCGGCGTCGTCATCACCTCGGACGGCGAGATCGTCACCAACAACCACGTGATCTCGGGGGCCTCGCAGATCAAGGTGGCTCTCAGCACCGGCAGGACGTACACCGCCGACGTCGTCGGCACCGACGCCGACAAGGACCTGGCGCTCATCAAGCTCCAGGACGCGAGCGGACTGAAGACGGCCTCCCTCGGCGACTCCTCCGCGGTGAAGGTGGGTGACCAGGTCGTGGCGATCGGCTCGCCCGAGGGTCTCACCGGCACGGTCACCAGCGGCATCGTCTCGGCGCTGGACCGCGATGTCACGGTCGCCAAGGACGACGACAGCTCCGGTTCCGGCCAGGGCCGGCAGCAACAGGGCGGCGGGAACTGGCCCTTCGAGTTCGGCGGGCAGCAGTTCAACGGCGACACGGGTACGTCCAAGACCACGTACAAGGCCATCCAGACCGACGCCTCGCTCAACCCCGGTAACTCCGGCGGCGCGCTCATCAACATGAACGGCGAGATCATCGGCATCAACTCCGCGATGTACTCCCCCAGTTCGGCAAGTGCCTCGGGCAGCTCGGCGGCGGGCAGCGTCGGCCTCGGCTTCGCCATCCCGGTCAACACCGTCAAGGCCGACCTGGACGCCCTGCGCGCCGGCAACGGCTCCTGACGAGGAGGTCCCCATGAACCCCGACACCGATACCGCTGCCACCGGCCCGTCCGGCCTGGTCCTTCCCCTCGCCCTGGCAGCCGAACTGGCCGCCCGGCGCTCCACGGACGGCCCCCGCTCCCCGGAGGTCCGCACAGCCACCACCAGCCGCGGACGCCGTGCCGCGCGACGCCGTGCGACGGCCGTGCGAGGCTGAGAGCACAGCACGCAGCAACAGCCACGCGAAGGAAGAAGGAAGAAGCAGCGATGAGCCCCGCCGAAGACGATCCGCAGCGCGTTCTGATCGTCGACGACGAGCCCGCCGTGCGCGAGGCCCTGCAGCGCAGCCTCGCCTTCGAGGGATACGGCACCGAGGTCGCCGTGGACGGCTACGACGCCCTCACCAAGGCGGAGTCGTACGCCCCCGACCTGATCGTCCTGGACATCCAGATGCCCCGCATGGACGGCCTCACCGCCGCCCGGCGCATCCGGTCCACCGGCTCGAGGACACCCATCCTGATGCTCACCGCCCGCGACACCGTGGGCGACCGGGTCACCGGCCTCGACGCGGGCGCCGACGACTACCTCGTCAAGCCCTTCGAGCTCGACGAGCTCTTCGCCCGCATCCGGGCGCTGCTGCGCCGCAGCTCGTACGCGGTCGCGGCGGGCGCCCTCCCCGACGACGACGTGCTGTCCTTCGCCGACCTCCGCATGGACCTGAACACCCGCGAGGTCACCCGGGGCACCCGCCGGGTCGAACTGACCCGCACCGAGTTCACCCTCCTGGAGATGTTCCTGGCCCACCCACGGCAGGTGCTGACCCGTGAGCAGATCCTCAAGGCCGTCTGGGGCTTCGACTTCGAACCCAGTTCCAACTCCCTGGACGTGTACGTGATGTACCTGCGCCGCAAGACCGAAGCGGGCGGCGAGCCGCGGCTCGTCCACACGGTGCGGGGCGTGGGGTACGCCCTGCGGTCCGGCGGCGGTGAGGCGTGACGGGCCTGCTCCGCCGCTTCCGCACGCTGCCGCTCCGCTCCCGCCTCGCCATGCTGGTCGCCACGGCGGTGGCGGTCGCGGTGGCGGCGGTGGCCGTCTCCTGCTGGTTCGTGACGCGCGAGCAGCTGGAACACCAGCTGGACGAATCGCTGCGCAATTCGACGGCGATCGACAAGGAGTACGTCCAGAACCTGCTCAATGCCTGCGCGGGCACGGTGGCCGGCCAGCGCCCGTCCCCCGGCTCGTACAGCGTGCAGATCATCGCGACCACCGGCGAACCCTGCGCCGCCCCGTCGCGGACCGGCCCCTTCCCCACGACCGACGCGGACATCGCCGTGGCCGGCGGGGACCGCAAGGACGCTCTGCACACGGTCACCGGCACCGACGGCAAGCAGCTGCGGGTCTACACCCGGCCGATCCAGCTCAACCGCCCCGGCCCCGCCTCCGTCAACACCCTGGCGGTCTCCGTCGCCCGCCCGATGAGCGAGGTCGACGACCCGCTCTCCACCCTCGCCTGGATGCTCCTCTTCGTCTCCGGCATCGGTGTCGTCGGCGCCGGAGCGGCCGGACTCTGGGTCGCCCGCTCCGGCCTGCGCCCCGTCGACGAGCTCGCCGACGCCGTCGAGCACGTCGCCCGCACCGAGGACCTCACCGTCCGGATCCCGGCCGAGGGCGAGGACGAGATCGCCCGCCTCTCCCGCTCGTTCAACTCCATGACCAGCTCCCTGGCCACCTCACGCGACCGCCAGTCCCAGCTCATCGCGGATGCCGGGCATGAGCTGCGGACCCCGCTGACCTCGCTGCGTACGAACATCGAGCTGCTCGCCCGCAGCGACGAGACCGGCCGCGCCATCCCGCCGGACGACCGCAAGGCCCTGATGGCGTCGGTGAAGGCACAGATGACCGAGCTGGCCGCCCTCATCGGCGACCTCCAGGAACTCTCCCGCCCGGACGCCGCGCAGCCCGGCCCCCTCCAGGTGGTCGCGCTGCACGACATCACCCGTACCGCCCTGCAGCGCGCCCGGCTGCGCGGCCCCGAGCTGACGATCACTGCCGAGCTGGCCCCCTGGTACGTACGCGCCGAACCGGCCGCGCTGGAGCGGGCGGTCGTCAACGTCCTGGACAACGCGGTGAAGTTCAGTCCGCCCGGCGGCAGGATCGAGGTCGTCCTGCACCGCGGCGAACTGTCCGTCCGGGACCACGGCCCCGGCATTCCGGCCGAGGAACTCCCGCACGTCTTCGAACGCTTCTGGCGCTCTCCCTCGGCCCGCCAGCTCCCCGGCTCCGGCCTCGGTCTGTCCATCGTGGCCCGCACGGTCCAGCAGGCGGGCGGCACCATCGCGCTGCACCCGCCACGCGACGGCGACGGCACGGTGGCCTCGGTCACGCTCCCCGGGGCACCGCAGCCGCCGCCGGACCTGTGAACGCTCAGGCTGCCGGGTTGTGCCGGATCAGTGAGGCGACGAGGCCGGAGCGGGTGGCCGGGTAGTCCAGCGGAACGATGCCGAGTCCGGTCCAGCCCGACGCCTGCGCCCCGTCGAGGAACGAGTGGACCTGCGGGTTGAGCCGGTCGGAGTTCCAGCGGGGCGGCATCAGGGCCGCGGTGCTCACGTAGTTCATGAACAGCTTGCCGGGCTGCTGCGCGGCCTTGCGGAACTGCGCCTCGATCTTCGGGTACTTGCCGAACGGCTCGGCCATGTAGTCGTCCTGGATGTCGAAGACCGCCGGGTCGGCGTACCGGATCCCCGGCAGGCCGCCGTTGTCGGCGAGCACCACGACCTTGCCACGGGCCGCGCCGAGGTCCGGGAGGGCCGAGTCGAGGCGGAGGAGCGGGCGCCAGCCCTTGCCGTCGAGGTACAGGTCGAAGATCCGGCGGAACGCGGCGTCGCTCTCTTCCGAGTACTCCTGCTTGACCCGCATCAGTACGGTCTCCGATGGCCGCTGGGCCAGGAAGTCCCGGCAGGCGACCAGCACATCGTCGAAGTTCAGGTTCTGGTACGACGCTCCGTGATGGATGGCGAACGCGTCGCCGCTGATCCGGCAGCGTATGTCGAGGAAGCGGATACCGCTGTTGAGCTGCTCGGCGACCGTGGTGTTCTGGCACTCCGTCCAGGGGCCGCCGTAGCGGGCCCCCGAATTGTGCGTTCCCGGGATCGTGAGGCGTTGCAGAGGGGTGGCGTCGGCGAGACCGCCCATCCAGTCCTGCGTGCCGAGGGCCCGGCCGGCGGCTGCGACGGCAGGCGTCGCGCCGATGAGGACTCCGGCGGTGGCAGCGAGGGCGCCTGTGAGGAAGTTCCGGCGGGTGACGGTGTACGGGCTCATGCGGGGAGGCCTCCGTCGGCTGTGGGGGAGGCCTGAAATTATGTCGGGTACACCTCAAAACCGGAACAGGGCCGACGGCCGGGCGCCGCGGGGGCGATGTCCGGTGGGCGGGGTGAAAACGGCAGGAGCGGGGCGGTGGGCCATTTCGGCCCGCCGCCCCGCTCCCGTGCGTCTGCCGCCGACTACTGGATGACCGTGATCCGGTCCGTGGCCGGCGGGGCCAGCGGCGCGGAGGCCGTGGAGTGCGCCGCCAGGTAGGCGTTGAACAGGTCCAGGTCGGACGGGCCGACCAGCTTGTTCGTGCCCTGGCCGAGGGCCGCGAAGCCGTCGCCGCCGCCCGCGAGGAACTCGTTCATCGCGACGCGGTACGTCTTCGCCGGGTCGATCGCCTCACCGTTCAGCAGGATCGAGCCGGCGACCACACGGTCGGCACCCGCCTTCGTGAGGTCGAGCGTGTAGGTGAGGCCCTTCGACACCTGGAGGATCTTCGGGCTGGCCGCGTTGGAACCGCTGACCTGCTGCTGGAGCGCGGCCACGAGCTGCGCGCCGGTCAGGTCGACGACGTTCATCATGTTGGTGAACGGCTGGACGGTGAACGCCTCGCCGTACGTCACCACTCCGTTGCCCTCGCTGCCGGAGGCCGCGTACACGAGGTCGGAGCGGATACCGCCCGGGTTCATGAACGCGACGACCGCACCGCCCTTGTCCGCCGGGGCCAGGCCCTCCAGCTGGGCGTCCGCGATCAGGTTGCCGAGCGGCTTCTCGGGGGCCGTGGAGCCGCGGCCGTTGATGTCTGCGGCGATGAAGCCCTGCGGCCGGCTCGCGATCGGGGCCGCGAGGGTGTTCCAGCGGGCGATCAGCGCCGTCATGTCCGTGGCCTTGGCCTGGTCCCGGCTGACGACGTGGTTCGCCGACGTCACGGACTTCACCGACGTGCGGACGATGTCCTTGGTCCGACGGTCGTAGGTGAGGGTCGTGTCCGTGTAGACCTTGCCGAACGAGGAGGCCGAGGTGACCAAGCGCGGATTGCCGGACGGGTCCGGGACCGTGCACACGTACGCCTGGTGGGTGTGGCCCGTGACCAGGGCGTCGACCTTCGGCGTGATGCCCTTCGCGATGTCGACGATCGGCCCGGAGATGCCGTCACCGGCGCCCGGGCTGTCGCAGTTGTAGTTGTACGAGGAGGAGGCCGGGGCCCCGCCCTCGTGGATCAGCGCGACGATGGACTTGACGCCCTGGCGGTCCAGTTCCTTGGCGTACTTGTTGACCGTCTCGATCTCGTCGTGGAACTTCAGGCCCTTGACGCCGTTGGCGGTGACGATGTTCGGCGTGCCCTCCAGGGTCACCCCGATGAAGCCGATCTTGACGCCGTTCTTCTTCCAGACCGTGTACGGCTTGAGGATCGGCTTGCCGGTCTTCTCGGCCGTCACGTTGGCCGCGAGGTACGGGAAGTCCGCGCCCTGGAACTTCTTGCCCTGCTCGTAGCAGCCCTCGGCCGGGTGGCAGCCGCCGTTCTGCAGACGGGCCAGCTCGGTGGCTCCCTCGTCGAACTCGTGGTTGCCGACGGACGTCACGTCGAGGTCGAGGCCGTTGAGCGCCTCGATCGTGGGCTCGTCGTGGAAGAGGCCGGAGAGCAGCGGGCTCGCGCCGACCATGTCGCCACCGGCTGCGGTGACGGAGTACGGGTGACCCTTGCGCGCGGTGCGCAGCGAGGTCGCCAGGTACTCGACGCCACCGGCCGGGATCGACTTCACGGTGCCGTCGGCCTGCGTCTCGCTGACCGCCCCGGCGGAACCGGCCGGCGGCTCCAGGTTGCCGTGCAGGTCGTTGAAGGAGAGCAACTGGACGTCGACCGTACGGGGCTTGTGGCCATGACCGTGGCCCCGGTCATGGGCGTCGGCCGGCATCGCGGCGACGAGCGCGCCGACGGTGGCCAGCCCGGCAGCGGCGGCGAGCACCCGCCTGGACGCGCGGTTCTTCTGCGGAGTCGCTGACATCGGTCCCCTTGTGAGTTCAGCGGGAGGTCTGGGAGTGGTGACAGGTCTGGAGCCTGCTGCCGCAGCCTAGAGTCAACGCGCGTAGCGCGACAGGGTGTCGGGGTTACGAGCTGGTTGCTTCACGACCGGAAAGCGGCAGATCCGGCCAAATCTCCACTCTCCGCCGCGAAGGTGGCCCTGGAGGGCTACGCCCCCGGCATCGAGGAAGTCGCGCAACGCACCCCGGTGCCCTCCGGGGTGGGGCGTTCTCCGCGGCTACGGTCGCGACGGCATGGAACGCCCCACCCCGTCGCCGTACGCTCGTACCCATGACGACTGACGTACCCCTCCCCGCCCCCGGCCGTGCGATCGAGACCCTCGACGCACTCACCTCCGAGCAGGCCGACGCCGTCCTGGCCCTTCTCGGCGAAGCGGCCGGGACCGATGGCAGGGAGGCGGTCTCCGAGCAGGGGCGGCTCCAGCTCCGGGGCGGGCACCGCGAGGGCATCCGGCACTTCCTGCTCACCGCCGACGGCACACTGGCCGGGTACGCGCAGCTGGAGGACACCGACCCCGTCGAGGCCCCCGCCGCCGAGCTCGTCGTCCATCCTTCCCACCGCGGCCACGGGCACGGCCGGGCCCTCGGGTCCGCCCTCCTCGCCGCGACCGGGAAGCGGCTGCGGGTCTGGGCGCACGGCGGCAAGTCGGCGGCCCGGCACCTCGCCCAGGTCCTCGGCCTCTCCCTCTTCCGGGAGCTGCGCCAGCTCCGCCGCCCTCTCGGCTCGCTCGACATCGCCGAGCCGGTCCTGCCCCCGGGCGTCACCGTCCGTACCTTCGTGCCGGGCCAGGACGACACGGCCTGGCTCGCCGTCAACAGCTCCGCCTTCGCCCACCACCCCGAGCAGGGCTCCCTCACCCAGCGGGACCTGGACGACCGCAAGGCCTCGCCGTGGTTCGACCCGAAGGGCTTCTTCCTCGCCGAGCGCGACGGCGCGATCATCGGCTTCCACTGGACGAAGGTGCACACCGAGGAGCAGCTCGGCGAGGTGTACGTCGTCGGCATCCTGCCCGAGGCCCAGGGCGGCGGCCTCGGCAAGGCACTCACCGCGATCGGACTGCGCCACCTGGCGGCGCAGGGGCTGCCGACCGCGATGCTCTACGTCGACGCCGACAACCCGGCGGCCCTGTCGGTGTACGAGCGGATGGGCTTCGCCACGCACGAGGTCGACCTGATGTACCGCACGGAGTCCTGACACCTGGTCAGAACCGGTCGGGGCGGCGTCGCTTGACGTCGCCCCTTCTTTGCGACACCCTTTCACTACTCAATTAGTGAAAGGGTGGTGAACATGGCCGAGTCCGCAGCGGTCGAGTTCCGCATCGACCGGCGCAGCGGCGTCGCCACCTATCTGCAGATCGTGCAGCAGACCAAACAGGCCCTCCGTCTGGGTGTGCTGGAGCCCGGCGACCGGCTGCCCACGGCCCGCGAGGTCGTCGAGGCCACAGCCATCAATCCCAACACCGTCCTCAAGGCCTACCGCGAACTGGAACGCGAGGGCCTCGTCGAGGCCCGCCGCGGCCTCGGCACCTTCGTCCGCCGGACCCTGGGCAGCGCGGCAGCCGCGGGCGACGCACCGCTGCGGGCCGAACTCGCCGACTGGGCCCGCAGAGCCCGCACAGCGGGACTGGACAAGGACGACGTGAGCGCTCTCTTCACCGCCGTACTGGACAGCACATTCAAGGGGGACCAGGAGTCATGACAGGCGCCGCGATCGAGGCGACCGGCCTCGGTATGAAGTACGGGCGAAGGGCCGGGTGGGCGCTGCGCGACTGTTCGTTCCGGCTGCCCGCCGGACGGGTGTGCGCCCTTGTCGGGCCCAACGGTGCCGGGAAGTCCACCCTGCTCGCCCTCGCGGCGGGCCTGCTCCGGCCCACCGAGGGGACGGTGCGGGTCCTCGGCTCCGCCACTCCCGCCGATGCCCGGCCGCGCATCGCGTACGTGTCCCAGGACAAGCCCCTGTACCCGCAGTTCACCGTGGCCGACACCCTGTGGGCCGGCCAGGAGCTCAACCCCACGACCTGGGACCGCGCGGCCGCCGACCGGGTCGCCGCAACGCTCCCGCAGGACGCGAAGGTCCGCACGCTCTCCGGCGGGCAGCGCACCCGGCTCGCCCTCGCGCTCGCGCTGGGCAAGCGGCCCGAACTGATGCTGCTGGACGAGCCGATGGCCGACCTCGACCCACTCGCCCGGCACCAGCTGATGGGCACCCTGATGGCCGAGGCCGCCGAGCACGCCACGACCATCGTGATGTCGTCGCACATCCTCACCGAGCTGGAGGGCGCCTGCGACTACCTCCTGCTCGTCGACGGCGGCACGGTCCGGCTCGGCGGCGAGAGCGACGACATCCTCGCCGCGCACGCCGTGCTCACCGGCCAGGTCGGCGACCTCGCCCCGCACACCGTCGTCGAGTCCCGCACGACGGGACGTCAGCTCACCGCACTCGTACGGAAGGAGGGCCCGGTGGACCTCGCCGCCTGGGACGTCACGGAGCCTTCGCTGGAGGAGCTCCTGCTGGCCCACCTCCGCTCGCCGGACGCCCCGCCGCTGCTCACGCCGAGCGCGACCGGCACATCGAGCCGGGCGGGGGCTGCCGCATGAGCACGCTCACCCTGCGCGGCCCCGCCCGCGTGGTCGTACGCCAGCACCGGCGCGCCCTGCAGATCGCGGGTCTGGTCGCCGTGGCCGGAATCGTCGTCCTCGTCGGCTACGCGCTGCGGACGTCCCACCTCATCGACGCGTTCGAGGCGGGCCCCTGCGAAGTCTCGGGTGTCTCCGGCCCCGAGTGCGACCAGCGGATCAGGGACTACAGCGACGCGATGTACCTGTACAGCAGGGTGCTGACCTACGCGTCGCTGATACTCACGGCCCTGCCCGGGGTCGTCAGCGCGTTCGTCGCCGGCCCCATGATCGCCAGGGAGCTGGAGAGCGGTACGTACCGCATGGCCTGGACCCAGTCCGTGACACCGACGCGCTGGCTGGCCGCCAAGCTCGCCGTCCCGGCCGTGCTGCTGGTCGCCGGTGTGTCCGTGCTGTCCGCCGTCTTCACCTGGGCACGGTCAGGGGCGGGCACCGAGAGTCCGCTCTACTGGTACGAGGCACCGGTCTTCGCCGCGACACCCCCCGCGACCGTCGGCTACACGCTGCTCGGCATCGCCGTGGGTGCACTCACGGGGCTGCTGGTGCGCCGCACCGTGGCCGCGATGTCGGTGGCCGCACTCGTCACGGGCACCGTGATCGCGACGCTCGGGACCCTCCGGAGCGGCCTCTGGCCCCTGCTGACCGAGATCCGCCCGACCGAGGGGAACTCGGGCATTCCGGTGACCTCCTGGGTCGTCGAGCTCGGCCGGGTCACCGGCAGCGGTGAGCGGCTGCCGTGGGAGGTGTGCCTGCCGCAGGCCGACGAGGCCGCCATGCAGCGGTGCCTGGCCGAGCACGACGTCACCGGCGCGTTCATCGACTTCCACCCCGCCTCGCACTTCTGGCCCCTCCAGCTCGTCGAGACCGGCATCCTCCTCGCCCTCGCCGCCCTGGCCTTCGTGCTCGCCTTCCGCGTACTGCGCCGCCGCCACGGCTGAGAGACCTCCCTGTCCGGGCCCGGGGGAGCCCGGGCAGGGAGAACGCATACGGTGAACGGGGACATCCCCGCAGTCACACCGCTTCCTGCACGTCATGTCGTCGTTACCAGCCATTCAGACACGCTTGCGACCCTCACGGGATGCAGCCAGCTGTGCCCACCCCCCGCAACGGGAGCCACCCCGGTTCACTGACCACTCCCGCATCTTCCGCGATCTTTAACGGCTCCGACGCGCCCCAGGAGCCGAACGCGCGGAAGAATAGGTCCATGAGCCAGCAGCCCAGCTCCGAGGTCCCGGTCCAGCCCGCCCAGCCGTCGGTCGGCTCCCTCGCCGCGCACCGGCCGAACGCCGTCGCCGGCTCGTCGTCCGCACCCGCCGGCCTGTCCACAGCCGCCGACCTGGACCCCGATCTGGACAACGACGCCGACACGTACGAGCCGGAGACGGACGGCGACGAGCTGCCGCAGGGCCGGTTCCTGGACCGGGAACGCAGTTGGCTCGCGTTCAACGAACGGGTGCTGGAGCTGGCCGAGGATCCCGCCACACCCCTCCTCGAACGGGCTAATTTCCTCGCCATCTTCGCCTCGAACCTGGACGAGTTCTTCATGGTCCGGGTGGCCGGGCTCAAGCGCCGTATCGCCACCGGCGTCGCCACCCGCTCCGCGTCCGGGCTCCAGCCCCGCGAGGTCCTCGACCTGATCTGGACCCGCTCGCGCGAGCTCATGGCCCGGCACGCCGCCTGCTACCAGCAGGACATCGCGCCCGCACTCTCCGACGAGGGCATCCAGCTCATCCGCTGGCCCGAGCTGACCGAGAAGGAACAGGCCCGCCTGTTCACCTTCTTCCGGCAGCGCGTCTTCCCCGTGCTGACCCCGCTGGCCGTCGACCCGGCGCACCCCTTCCCGTACATCTCCGGCCTCTCGCTCAACCTCGCCGTCGTCGTACGCAACCCGGTCAGCGGCCACCGCCACTTCGCCCGCGTCAAGGTGCCGCCGCTGCTCACCCGCTTCCTGGAGGCGTCGCCGCAGCGCTACGTCCCCATCGAGGACATCATCGCGGCCCACCTCGAAGAGCTCTTCCCCGGCATGGAGGTCCTCGCCCACCACATGTTCCGGGTCACCAGGAACGAGGACCTGGAGGTCGAGGAGGACGACGCCGAGAATCTGCTCCAGGCCCTGGAGAAGGAGCTCATGCGGCGCCGCTTCGGCCCGCCGGTCCGCCTGGAGGTCGAGGAGTCCATCGACCCGTACGTGCTGGACCTCCTCGTACGCGAGCTGAAGATCTCCGAGACCGAGCTCTACCCGCTGCCGGGCCCGCTCGACCTCACCGGGCTCTTCGGCATAGCGTCGCTGGACCGGCCGGAGCTGAAGTTCCCCAAGTTCATCGCGGGCACCCACCGCGATCTCGCCGAGGTCGAGTCCGCCTCCGCGCCCGACATCTTCGCCGCCCTGCGCGAACGCGATGTGCTGCTGCACCACCCGTACGACTCGTTCTCCACCTCCGTCCAGGCCTTCCTGGAGCAGGCGGCGGGCGACCCGGACGTCCTCGCGATCAAGCAGACCCTGTACCGGACCTCGGGCGACTCCCCGATAGTGGACGCCCTGATCGACGCCGCCGAGTCCGGCAAGCAGGTCCTCGTCCTCGTCGAGATCAAGGCCCGCTTCGACGAACAGGCCAACATCAAGTGGGCCCGCAAGCTGGAGGAGGCCGGCTGCCACGTCGTCTACGGTCTCGTCGGCCTCAAGACCCACTGCAAGCTGTCGCTCGTCGTACGCCAGGAGGGCGACACGCTGCGCCGCTACTCCCACGTCGGCACCGGCAACTACCACCCCAAGACCGCCAGGCTGTACGAGGACCTCGGCCTGCTCACCGCCGACCCGCAGGTCGGCGCGGACCTCTCCGACCTCTTCAACCGGCTCTCCGGCTACTCGCGCCGCGAGACCTACCGCCGCCTGCTGGTCGCCCCGAAGTCCCTGCGCGACGGACTGATCGCCCGCGTCAACAAGGAGATCACCCACCACCGCGCGGGCCGCTCCGCCTACGTCCGCATCAAGGTCAACTCGATGGTCGACGAAGCGATCATCGACGCCTGCTACCGGGCCGGGCAGGCCGGCGTACCGGTCGACATCTGGGTACGCGGCATCTGCGCGATCCGCCCCGGCGTCAGCGGGCTCTCCGAGAACGTCCGGGTCCGCTCGATACTGGGCCGCTTCCTCGAACACTCCCGGGTCTTCTCCTTCGGCAACGGCGGAGAGCCCGAAGTCTGGTTCGGCAGCGCCGACATGATGCACCGCAACCTCGACCGCCGGATCGAGGCACTGGTCCGCGTCACCGACCCCGCCCATCGCGCCGCCCTCAGCAGGCTCCTGGAAACAGGCATGTCCGACACCACGTCCTCCTGGCACCTCGGTCCCGACGGGAACTGGACCCGGCACGCCACGGACGCGGACGGCCAGCCGCTGCGGCACGTACAAGAGATGCTCATCGACGCACGGAGGCGCCGGCGTGCGACGCCCTGACCACCTGACGACAACTCAGGCACCGTACCTCTCCGCCGAGGCCGTCCTCGCCCCCTACCTGCGGGAACAGGCCGCCGACTTCCTGCGGAGCCTGCGCCTGCACCGCGAGCACAGCGCCCCGACGGACGCCGGCACCCAGGGGGCCGAGAAGGCCGCCGGTGCGCTGCGCCGCTCCGCGCGGCGGATCAGCGGCACGCTGCACACCTTCCGGGGGGCGCTCGATCCGGTCTGGGCCGACCAGCTCCGCACGGAACTGACCTGGCTCTCCGGCACGCTGGCCCGCGAACACGCGTACGCCACCCGGCTGGCCCGGCTGCTGGAGGCGCTCCACCAGCTCTCGGGCGCCTCGCTCCCGGCAGCCCGGGCGGCAGCGCCCGCAGGCAGCGGCGACAGCGGCGACATGCGCGACACCCGCGACACGGAACGGGCCGCGCTCGGCGTCGGTGCGGCGCGGGCCGGGGCCCTCCTCGAACGCCGGCTGACCCTCGCAAGGACCCGCGCCCACTCGGCGGCGCTCCAGGCGCTCGGCTCCTCCCGCTTCCACGCGGTCGCGGACGCTGTCGCGCTGCTGGCCTCCGAGGTCCCCCTGGCGCCCGCCGCCACCGCCCCGGCCGCCGAAGTGCTGAACGGCCCCGCGGAGCGGGCCGAGCAGCGGATGCTCGGTGCGGTGGCCGCGCTGCCGCCCGACGAGACGGTGGAGCCGTACAACGACACCCAGGACGCGCTCTGGCACCAGGCCCGCCTGCTGCTTCGGCTGCACCGGTACGCCCACGAGGTGGTCCCGGGCACCCACGATCCGGTCCTGGCCGGGGCGGGGCACGCTCTCGACCTGCACCGGGACGCGGCGGAGGCCGCCGCAGCGGCGGCAGCTGCGGCCCGCACCCCGCGGATCGCCCCGGCGACGGCGTACGCCCTGGGGGTGCTCCACGCCGACCAGCGGCACGAGGTGGAGGCGGCCCGCAGCGTCTTCCGGGAGACCTGGCCGTACGCGGCGGCGGCCGTGACGACACCGTGAGCGACACCGGCAGCGGCCCCGTTCTGGCTGCGGGCTGTGTGCTGTGGCGCCGGTCGCCGTGCGACGGAGGACTGGAGATCTGCCTGGTCCACCGGCCCCGCTACGACGACTGGTCCTACCCCAAGGGAAAGCTGAAGCGGGGCGAGACGGCGCTGGAGTGCGCCCTGCGCGAGGTCCTGGAGGAGACGGGCCACCACTGCACCCCGGGCACCGGGCTGCCCACGTCCCGGTACCTGGTGAACGGCCGCCCGAAAGAGGTCACCTACTGGGCGGCCGAGGCGACGGACGGCGCATTCGTGCCCAACGACGAGGTCGACCGGCTGATCTGGCTCTCCCCCACGGCCGCCCGCAACCGCCTCACCCGCCCCCGCGACCGCGACCAGCTGGACGCGTTCCTGGAGACGCCGACCGCCTGATGCGGGCCGGGACCGGCGATGAGGGCACAGCCCCCGCCGAGCCTGCCGCACCGGAACCAGCCCGCCCGGCACGGTTCACCTTCCGTTCACTCTGCCCCGTAGGGCGCTTCACCTGTTCTGCCTAATTTCGGACGTACACGGTGCACGGCGCCAAGCCACCGCACCATTCCTCATCGCACGCCGCCTCGCATCCACAGCCGCGGCGGCTCCTGGAAGGAACACCCCGAAAGTGAAGCTTCAGCGCAAGAACCGGCTTCGTGCCACCGCGCTCGGTGCCCTCGCCGTCTCCGGCGCCCTGGTCCTCACGGCGTGCGGTTCGGACGACAACACCGGTGCCGACGCGAACGGCGGCACCAAGACGAGCGCCGCCGCGTCGAACATCAAGTGCGACGGCGCCGAGGGCCAGCTGCGCGCCTCCGGGTCGAGCGCCCAGAAGAACGCGATGGACCTCTGGGTCAAGAACTACATGGCCGCCTGCTCCGGTGTGGAGGTCAACTACAACTCCTCCTCCTCCGGTGAGGGCATCGTGGCGTTCAACCAGGGCACCGTCGGCTTCGCGGGCTCCGACTCGGCCCTGAAGCCCGAAGAGGTCGCCGAATCGAAGAAGATCTGCAAGACCGGCCAGGGCATCAACCTCCCCATGGTCGGCGGCCCCATCGCGATCGGCTTCCACCTCGAGGGTGTCGACAAGCTCACGCTCGACGCCCCCACGCTCGCCAAGATCTTCGACACCAAGATCAAGAAGTGGAACGACCCGGCGATCGCCAAGCTCAACGACGGCGTCAAGCTGCCGGACAAGGCCATCCAGCCCTTCCACCGCTCCGAGGACTCCGGCACCACGCAGAACCTCGGCAAGTACCTGAACGCCGCGGCCCCGAGCGACTGGAAGTACGAGGCCGAGAAGAAGTGGCCCGCGCCCGGTGGCCAGGCCGCCTCCGGTTCCTCCGGTGTCGCCACCCAGGTCAAGCAGGTCGACGGCTCCATCGGTTACTTCGAGCTGTCCTACGCCGCCTCGCAGGACATCACCACCGTCGACATCAACACCGGTGGCGCCGCCCCGGTCGAGGCCACCTCGGAGAACGCCTCCAAGGCCATCGCCGCCGCCAAGGTCAAGGGCACCGGCAAGGACCTGGCACTCGACCTCGACTACACGACCAAGGCCGAGGGCGCGTACCCGCTGGTCCTGGTGACGTACGAGGTCGTCTGCGACACCGGCAACAAGGCCGAGACCCTCGGCACGGTCAAGTCCTTCCTGACCTACGCCGCTTCCGAGGAGGGCCAGAAGGTCCTCTCCGAGGCCGGCTACGCGCCGATCCCCGCCGAGATCAACGCCAAGGTCCGCGAGACGGTCGCCGCCCTCTCGTAACCCGTACCGCGCACGACACACGGCAGGCCGGTCCGGCGCATCCCTCCGGACCGGCCCGCCACCAGCCCCATCCGGTGCACCGCCGCCAGGGGAGCTCGTCCCTCCCCCACACAGACCGGAAAGATCATGGCTTCCACGACACCGCTCGACATCCCACCGGCTCCGCCGGCAACGCGCGGCCGCCCCGAGACCACCGGGCGCGCCGGCGACAAGATCTTCCTGGGCCTCTCGCGGGGCTCGGGCATCCTGCTGCTCGTGATCATGGCGTCGATCGCCGTGTTCCTCACCTACCGCGCAGTCATCGCGATATCGAAGGACGAGGGCAACTTCCTCACCACCTTCGACTGGAACCCGGCCGGTGACCCGCCGGTCTTCGGCATCGCGGTCCTCCTCTTCGGCACCGTCGTCAGCTCGATCATCGCGATGCTCATCGCGGTTCCGATCGCTGTCGGCATCGCCCTCTTCATCTCGCACTACGCGCCGCGCAAGCTGGCCGCCCCGCTCGCCTACGTCATCGACCTGCTCGCCGCCGTGCCCAGCATCGTCTACGGCATCTGGGGCGCGCTCGTCCTCGTGCCGTACCTGGAGGGCCTGAACCTCTGGCTCGACCAGTTCTTCGGCTGGACGTACATCTTCGAGAAGACCGAGGTCGGCGTCGCCCGCTCGCTCTTCACCGTCGGCGTCCTGCTCGCGATCATGATCCTGCCGATCGTGACCAGCGTCAGCCGCGAGGTCTTCCTCCAGGTCCCGAAGATGAACGAGGAGGCGGCGCTCGCCCTCGGAGCCACCCGCTGGGAGGTCATCCGCCTCTCGGTCCTGCCCTTCGGCCGCTCCGGGATCATCTCCGCCTCGATGCTGGGCCTGGGCCGGGCGCTCGGCGAGACGATGGCTGTCGCCACGGTCCTGTCGCCGAGCTTCCTCATCTCGCTGCACGTGCTCAACCCCGGCGGCGGGACGTTCGCGCAGAACATCGCGGCCAAGTTCGGCGAGGCCGACGAATTCGGGCGCGACGCCCTGATCGCCTCGGGCCTCGTCCTCTTCGTCCTCACCCTGCTGGTCAACGGCGCGGCCCGGCTCATCATCGCCCGCCGCAAGGAGTACTCGGGGGCCAACGCATGAGCAACGCCACCACGACCGACGTCCAGGACAACCGTCCGCGGACCTCTCCGGAACACCGCAAGGGCAGCCTCAGCAGCCGCAGCCTCCCCCGCTGGTCCCCGCTCGGCTTCGGCGCCGTCGCGATCGCGCTCGGCGTCGGCATCAGCGTCGCCGCCGGCTGGCACAGCCGCGTGCAGTGGGGCCTGATCTCCGCCCTGCTCTTCCTGGCCATCTCCTACGTCATGACGACCGTGGTCGAGAACCGGCGCCAGGCCAAGGACCGCCTTGCCACCAGCGTCGTCTGGGTGTGCTTCCTCGTCGCCGTCGTTCCGCTCGCCTCGCTGCTCTGGACCACCATCAGCCGCGGCTCCGAGCGCCTCGACGGATACTTCCTCACCCACTCCATGGCCGGAGTCCTCGGCTCGGAGGACAGCGGCGGCGTCTACCACGCGCTGATCGGCACCCTGGAGCAGGTCGGCATCGCCACGGTGATCTCCGCCCCGCTCGGACTGCTGACCGCGATCTATCTCGTCGAGTACGGCAAGGGCGCGCTCGCCAGGTCCGTCACCTTCTTCGTCGACGTGATGACCGGGATCCCGTCGATCGTGGCCGGTCTCTTCATCCTGTCGATCATGTTGATCGCGAGCATCGAGCCGTCAGGCCTGATGGGCGCGCTCGCCCTGACGATCCTGATGATCCCGGTCGTGGTCCGCTCCACCGAGGAGATGCTCAAGCTCGTCCCGAACGAGCTCCGCGAGGCCTCCCTCGCCCTGGGCATCCCCAAGTGGCGCACCATCCTGAAGGTGGTCCTCCCCACCGCGATCGGCGGCATCACCACGGGCGTGATGCTCGCCGTCGCCCGTATCGCGGGGGAGACGGCACCGATCATCCTGCTGGTCTTCGGCAGCCAGCTGATCAATACGAACCCCTTCGAAGGCGCCCAGTCCTCGCTGCCCTTCTACATCTACGAGCAGTACAAGGTCGGCGAGGCCGCGTCCTACGACCGCGCCTGGGCCGCAGCCCTGGTCCTGATCGCCTTCGTCATGATCCTCAATCTGGCGGCCCGTGGCATCGCCCGCTGGAAGGCCCCGAAGACCGGTCGCTGACGCGGCCAACAGCGACCTCCGAAAGAAGCAGTGATTTTCATGGCCAAGCGAATCGACATCGGCGGGCTCACCGCCTACTACGGCTCCCACAAGGCCATCGAGGACATCTCGATGACCGTGGAGCCCCGCTCCGTGACCGCCTTCATCGGCCCGTCCGGCTGCGGCAAGTCCACCTTCCTGCGCACCCTGAACCGCATGCACGAGGTCACCCCCGGTGGCCGCGTCGAGGGCAAGGTGCTGCTGGACGACGAGAATCTGTACGGACCCGGGGTCGACCCGGTCACCGTGCGCCGCACCGTGGGCATGGTCTTCCAGCGCCCGAACCCGTTCCCGACCATGTCGATCTTCGACAATGTCGCCGCGGGGCTGAAGCTGAACGGCTCGTACCGCAAGAACCAGCTGGCCGAGGTCGTCGAGAAGTCCCTCCGGGGCGCCAACCTCTGGAACGAGGTCAAGGACCGCCTGAACAAGCCCGGCTCCGGCCTCTCCGGCGGCCAGCAGCAGCGTCTGTGCATCGCCCGCGCCATCGCGGTCGAGCCGGACGTGCTGCTGATGGACGAGCCGTGCTCGGCACTCGACCCGATCTCGACCCTCGCGATCGAGGACCTGGTCGGTGAGCTGAAGGAGCGCTTCACGATCGTCATCGTGACGCACAACATGCAGCAGGCGGCACGCGTCTCGGACCGTACGGCGTTCTTCAACCTCTCGGCGGTGGGCAAGCCCGGCCGTCTGATCGAGATCGACGAGACGGAGCGGATCTTCTCCAACCCGTCGGTGCAGGCGACCGAGGACTACATCTCGGGCCGCTTCGGATAACCACAAAAACGGCCTTGGGGTGCTGCATGGCGGTGCCACCGCAAGGCAAAGGGTCCGCCCCTGCTCTCGATCTCCCGATCGGAGCAGGGGCGGACCCATTGGCTCGGTCACGCGGTCACGCGGTCACCCGAAGAGCAGGACCACGACCCCATAGCTCAGCGCAGCGACCAGCGCCGCGGCCGGCATGGTGATGAACCAGCCCAGGATGATGTTCTTGGCCACGCCCCACCGCACGGCGTTCACCCGCTTGGTAGCGCCGACACCCATGATCGCCGAAGTGATCACATGCGTCGTGGAGATCGGTGCGTGGAACAGGAACGCCGAGCCGAACATGATCGACGCACCGGTCGTCTCGGCCGCGAAGCCCTGCGGCGGGTCCAGCTCGATGATCTTCCGGCCGAGCGTACGCATGATGCGCCAGCCGCCCGCGTACGTACCGAGCGAGAGCATCAGCGCACAGGAGATCTTCACCCAGACCGGGATCTCGTCGTTGGGTCCCTCGACATCGGCGATGACCAGCGCCATCACGACGATGCCCATCGTCTTCTGCGCGTCCTGGAGGCCGTGACCGAGCGCCATGCCCGCCGCCGAGACCGTCTGCGCGATACGGAAGCCACGCTTGGCCTTGTGGGGGTTGGACTTCCGGAACATCCACATGATCGCGACCATCACCAGATAGCCCACGACCAGACCGATGACCGGCGAGAGGAACATCGGGATGACGATCTTTTCGAGGACGCCGTCCCAGTGCACCATCGTCCCGCCGGCCAGCGCCGCGCCGACCATGCCGCCGAACAGGGCGTGCGAGGACGAGGACGGCAGACCGTAGTACCAGGTGATGAGGTTCCAGATGATCGCGCCGACCAGCGCCGCGAAGAGGATTCCCATCCCCTTCTGCCCCTCGGGCGTGGCGATGATCCCTTCGCTGACGGTCTTGGCGACCCCCTGGCCCAGGAAGGCGCCGGCGAGGTTCATCACAGCGGCCATCGCCAGAGCCGCACGCGGGGTCAGCGCCCGGGTGGAGACCGAGGTGGCGATGGCGTTCGCCGAGTCGTGGAAGCCGTTCGTATACGTGAAGCCGAGCGCGACGCCGATGGTCACGATCAGCGCAAAGGTGTCCACGAGGTTCAGGACTCCTTGACCGCGATGGTCTCCACGGTGTTCGCAACGTGCTCGAACGCGTCAGCGGCCTCTTCCAGCACATCCACGATCTGCTTGAGCTTCAGCACTTCCATGGCGTCGTACTTGCCGTTGAAGAGCTGGGCGAGCAGCTTGCGGTGGATCTGGTCGGCCTGGTTCTCGAGACGGTTGACCTCGATCCAGTACTCGGTGAGGTTCTGCATGGTCCGCAGGCTCGGCATGGCCTCGGCGGTCAGCTCCGCAGCGCGGGCCAGCACCTCGATCTGCTGCTCGACACCCTTGGGGAGCTCGTCCACCTGGTACAGCACGACCAGGTCGACGGCCTCCTCCATGAAGTCCATGATGTCGTCGAGCGACGACGCGAGGTTGTAGATGTCCTCGCGGTCGAACGGCGTGATGAAGGAGGAGTTCAGCTGGTGGAAGATCGCGTGGGTGGCATCGTCCCCCGCGTGCTCCGCTGCCCGCATACGCTCCGCGATCTCGACTCGGGAGGCAGAATCCGCCCCGAGCAGTTCCATCAGGAGTTTCGAGCCCGTGACGATGTTGTCCGCGGATGCGGAAAACATGTCGTAGAAGCTCGTCTCCCTGGGGGTCAGACGAAAGCGCACGTGGGGTCCTCGGGGTGCTTTGGATTCGGTCAGGCTGATGCTAGGCGCATCATCCGGCCACGGCTAACCGGCGTTATTCAGTGTCGCGCATCGGGCACAGTGATCAGCACGGCCCCCCGGTCACGTTTCGGCTGGATTCGTTACGATATACCCGGCAGGGGTATACAGACAGCGCAGACAGGTCTACGGACGCAGGGCAAGAGGACAACGGAGGACTCCCATGACCACCACCGAGGCCACTGAAGCAGCTGACGCAGCCGGTACGGAAGAGGTCGTCACCGACCACGACCGCGGTATTCACGGCTACCACCACCAGAAGGACGAACACCTCAAGCGGCTGCGCCGGATCGAGGGCCAGGTCCGCGGCCTGCAGCGCATGGTGGACGAGGACGTCTACTGCATCGACATACTCACCCAGGTCTCGGCCTCCACCAAGGCCCTGCAGTCCTTCGCGCTCCAGCTGCTGGAGGAGCATTTGCGCCACTGCGTCGCCGATGCCGCGGTCAAGGGCGGCGCGGAGATCGACGCGAAGGTCGAGGAGGCCACGAAGGCCATCGCCCGCCTCCTGCGCACCTGAGGCGGGGAAGCGGCGCACTCCGACGCGGTCCGTGAGATGTCCGACAGCGGCGGAGCAGGGGCTCACCCCCCGTGGGTGCACTGCCGGGGGATCGTCGGCGGCCGCTCGGCCAGGGCCGTCGTGACGTTGAGCACCTCGTCGATACGGTCCGGACTGAGCCGGTCCTCACACGCGGCCGAGGCCGCGATCATGAGCTCGCCGCACAGTTCGATCTCGGCGAGAGCCACACAGTCCTGAGCGTTCGGAGCGCTGAGCGTCACCACCTGCGTCACCTCTCTCTGCCGTCGCCGACTCCTGGCGCACCGACTTCCTAGGGTAGGGAGCGCAACACTCCCCGCGCATGGCACGGACGGACCATTTCAGCCCCCTCCCTACGGTGTTTCCGGGCCATCCCGCCCCTGCTGGATCCTGCCCGTGTAGATGTCCCCGGCGGGCGGCAGCTCCACGACGACCGGTGCCCCGAACCCGTACAGCAGCATCGTCGACACCACCGACACCGCCGGTCCCTCGGAAGCGAAGCTGAAGCGGTGGCGCACCTTCCGTAGCAGGCCCTCGTCGTCGAGGTACGCGTCGAACGGCACCGCGTCCGTGCTGAACCCTTTCGCCGCGGCCTCCAGCGCGCCACGCGCGGACGGCGAGGCCGCTTCCGCCGCCCGCCCGATGTCCGAGACACCCCGGTAGTGGCGGACCGCCACCCCGGCGAGCTCCGTCCTCCCCACATACGTCACCACGCCCGCACCACGCAGGAGTTCGGCGGCGGCCATCGGATCGGTGACGCCGCCGGTGACGAGGTTGCCGTCCTCCAGAGCCGTCGTGTCGATCCTGACCCACTTGTCGTCGGGCACTCCGGCACCGCGGTTCTTCATGTACAGAGCCCCCGGCGCCAGCAGCTCGGTGATCGGCCGGTGCCCGTCCACCCCTGCGGCGTCCTTCGGCAGTACCACCTTGATCCGGCCCAGCTGTCTGCGGAAGTCGTACGCTCCCTGGCCCCGGATCGTCACCCGCGTTGCGCCGGCCGCGGTCTCCATCGACGTACGCGTCTCGGCGCTGCCCGCAGCGGTCAGCTCATCGGCTGCCCGCCGGACCACGGCCGCCGACGTTCCGGCGGCTCCGCCTTCCCCGGTCACCGCCCGCTCGCCGGTCCCGACGCCGTCACTCCTGCCGGAGCACCCGGCGCTCACCGCCATCACGCCCGCCATGGCCAGGGCGCACACAGTCAGTGCCCCGCTTCCGCACCTGTGCTGCCGCACCACCATCGCCTGCCAACCCTCAACGACGTCGTACCCCTGACCGAGCTCCCGCCCGACTCGCCTAACGACCACCGGGGCGCGCCGTCACGCCACAAGAGCCCGCCCCACCCCACCCGGTGCCCTTCGGGAAGCCGATCGGCCCACTCGTACCCGGTCGCCGACCGGCCCCAGTACCGTGGACGCGTGTATGAGGACCTCCCGGACTCCGCAGTCCAAGCCCCCACCCCGGCACACACCACCACCACGGTCGAACGAGGCTCTTTCTGCCTGGCCCGCTGCACCTGCGGCTGGTCGGGACCGGCCAGACGCTCGCGCGACCGGGCCCGCACCGACGCCCAGCACCACAGCGCGATGCCGGGCGGCCGGGGTGCGTCCGGCCGCTGAGGGGCATCCGCCGCTGAGGGTGTCGGCCGCTGAGGGTGTCGGCCGCTGAGGAGTGACCGACCGCTAAGGGGTGGCCGGCCGCTCGAGGATCTCTTCCAGCCGCCGCATGAAGGCGTCCGTGCCCGGTCCTGACTCCGGAAGGAGCTTCCGGAGAAGCGCCAGGTCCTCCCGCATCTCCTGGATCAGAGGCCGGGCCGGCTCACCTTCGAGAAGGGCGTCGAAGTGCGCGGCGGCCTCGTCCCGGTCCGGCAACGCGCAGGTCATGACGAACAGGCACTCGCGCGCCCACGCAGCCTTCGGGCCCTCTCCCACCGCGGCAGCGGCAGACACCCGGACAGCGTGCCGGAACTGCTCCTGGGCCTCCTGCTCATTGCCGGTCATGCGCAGAGCGACGGCGTGGAGACCCACGTTCCAGCCGTCCTCGGAGTCGATGTCGAGGGCCCGGGCACAGTCGTCGATCGCCTCGTCGTTGCGGCCCAGGAGCAGATGGACCTGTGCGCGGCCGTTGATGATCCATTCGGAACGTGGGGCGAGCTCGATGGCACGGGTGTAGTCGGCGAGAGCCTCCTCGTAACGCCCCATCGCCTGGTACGTCTGCCCCCGGCTGCCCAGGGCCCAGGCGTACTGGGGGTTGATGCCGACGGCACGCGTGTAGTCGACAAGTGCCTCGTCGAAACGGGCCAGTTCCCGGTAGGCCTCCCCGCGGCTGGCGAGGGCCCATGCATATTCGGGGTCGAGTTCGAAGGCACGGGTGTAGTCGGCGAGGGCGTCCCCGTAACGCCCCATCGCCTGGTACGTCTGCCCCCGGCTGCCCAGGGCCCAGGCGTACTGGGGGTTGATGTCGAGGGCACGCGAGAAATCGGCGAGCGCGTCCTCGTAACGCTCCAGATCCTGGTACGTCTGCCCCCGGCTGCCCAGGGCCCAGGCGTACTGGGGGTTGATGTCGAGGGCACGCGAGAGATCGGCCAGAGCGTCATCGAAACGCTCCATGCGCCGGTACGTCTCCCCGCGGTTGGCGACCGCCCAGTCGTACCCGGGGTCGAGCTCGATCGCGCGGGTGTAGTCGGCGAGAGCCTCCTCGTGCCGGCCCAGGGCCAGGTACGTCTGCCCGCGACTGGCGATGGCCCACTCGTAGTCGGGGTCGAGCTCGATCGCGCGCGTGCAGTCGGCGAGGGCCTCCTCGTGACGGGCCATGAGCCGGTACGTCTCGCCGCGCGCCGCGTGGTTCCGCGAGGTGTCCGGCGCGACGCCCAGGGCCGCTTCGCAGTCCGCCAGCGCGCTCGCGTAGTCGCCCACGGCCAGATGCTCGCGGGAGCGGGTGCGGTACGCCATCCCCCTTCCGGCCGAGTCCAGCTCGGGAGCGTTCAGCAACGACGTCAGCACGGCGACACCGGCCGTGTCCTGCTCCCCGGCGGCCTCCAGCCGCCGGCCCCAGGACGTGAGGACGGCGGTCCCGGTGTCCTCCCCGGCCTGGCCGAGGAGCTGGGCCCAGCGGCGCAGCGTCGCCAGGTCGAGATCGATGGCGTGAACCGCCTGATGGAGGGCGTCGGGCAGCGCGGTGCGGGAGTTCGCGCACAGCCGGTGGTACGTCTCGTTGAGGCGGTGCTCACGCCAGCCGGCGTCCTGCCAGTGCTCATCGGCGTCGGTGCCGAGATCGGCCTCCGCCGCCAGCCGCCACTGCGCGAACGTGTCGGCGAGACGGGTGTGCGCCTGCTGCCAACGGGAGGGGGACCGGGTGCGCTGCAGGCGCAGCATCGCGGCGCGGACGACGTTGTGGTAGCGGCACCGGCCCGCCTGTGAGGAGACGAAGGCCAGGCCGCGCAGCCACGGGTAACCGTCGGCGGCGGCTTCCGGAACGGCGGAACGGTAGACGTCCTCGTTGAGCTGAAGAGGAAGCGCGCAGGCCAGCGCGGCCTCGCGGCGCTGCGCATCCGGCTCCCATCTCAGGAACCTCTCGACCGCGGTCTCGGACGGATCACCGCTGCTGTCGCCGGTGCCCGGGTCGCTCCGCGCCAGCATGTCGACCAGCAGCGGAAGCCGCCCGGACAGACGCAGGACCAGCTCGATGCTGGGCTCGTCGACCACGCCGTGAGTGGTGAGGAGCGTACGGGCCTCCTCCTCGGTGAACACCTCCAGGCACACCTCGGTGACCTGCCCCATCCAGTCGCCCCAGACCCGGGCGTCCAGGCGCAGCTGGCCGGACAGCACGATCTGTACATTGACCGGCAGGCTCCCGTGCTCCTCACCGAAGACGATGCTCTGCAGCCAGGCGTCGAGCACCGGCCCGGTCCGCTCGTACACGTCGAAGAACAGCACCACCCGCTCGCACCGCTCGGAGACGTCCGCCAGGTCCTCCAGGAAGACCGGGGCGAGACCCGCCACCGGATTCATCACCAGCTGCACATCGTCGTGGCTGCGCAGCCGCATGTTCAGCATCGTCCGCATCCGGTCGGCGCCCAAAGCCACCTGCTGCGGATCGACCGCCCCGACGAACGCCCCGACGCCGGGCAGCATCCCCAGCCCCACCAGACCCACCTGCGCGGCCACCGTGCTGGACGGCGAGGCGCTCGGTACGGGCCCGGCCGCACCCGGTTCACCCGGGGCGGCCTGCGGAGCGGGAGCCGCGCTCTCGGCCTGGTGCCGGCGCTGACGGTAGGTCGCCAGCTGCTTGTCGAACCGCTTCAGCGGGTGCCCCTGCTGGCCGAGCCGGGCACTGACCGTCTCCATCGCCTCGAGCGCGTCGTGCACGTCGTCGTCGACGAACGCCGTGACCACCGAGGTCTGCTCGCGCGCCGCGGCCTCCCACTGCCGTACGAGGGTCGACTTGCCCACGCCGCCGTTGCCGCGCACGTGGAACAGGAACGGAAAGTCCACCTCTTCCGGATCGCGGGCAAAGGTCTCGCGGAAGACCGCCAGCTCACCACGGCGCCCCACGAACCCCGCCCGCCCGTGCCGTCGATTGACTTCCTGCCGTGACGGCCGACGCCCAGCCACACCGCATCACCCCCCGAATAGTGGACATGATGCCCCGTCAACAGAATTCCCGGAACACCGAACGACGAAGACGGCCGCAGAGGGATGCCCCCTGCGGGACACCTCTCTGCGGCCGTCGTACACCTCTGCAGCGCCTCTCTGCGGCGCCCCTCTGCACAGTCCCTCTACGCAGCGAGATCCTTCTCGTCGGGCGAGCCGCCACGCCCCGAGCCAGGACGCGGCTCGGGAATCCCGCGCGACTCACCCAGGTCGTCGGCGGCAACCGGCCGGCGCGAGCGGACGAGCCACCCGACCGATCCGGAACGGGACACGGCCGTCACCAACGGAGTCAGCAGCATCATCGCCAGCGGGGCGAGCAGCAGAGCCACCGACGTACCGAGAGCGAAGCCGCCGATCACATCGGTCGGGTAGTGCACGCCCATGTAGATACGGCAGAAGCCCTCCAGGAGGGCCAGGGCAATCGCTGCCAGGCCGAACTTCCTGTTGGCGACGAAGAGCCCCACCGCGATCGCCATCGCCATCGTCGCGTGGTCGCTCACGAAGGAGAAGTCGGTCTTGCCCGCCACCAGGACGTCGAGCCCCTCATGGTCGTAGAACGGACGCCGCCGCTCCACGAAACCCCGGATCGGGATGTTCACGAGCAGTGCGATTCCGGCTGCGAGGGGTGCCCACACGAGCCCGGCGACTGCCGTCACCGAATCATCGGCCGTCCCGCGTCGGCGCACGCTCCACCAGCACCACAGGACCACCAGGACCATGCCGAGCATGATCCCGTATTCACCGACGAACTCCATGACCCGGTCGAACCAGGCAGGAGCGGCCTTCGCCAGCCCGTTGATGTCGTAGAGCAGGCTGACGTCGGGGTTCGACCCATCGAGTGCGAGTCCAGCCATCTGCTACGGCCCCTTGCCTTGTCTGCTGCTGCGACGCACAGCGCTGTGCGTCGCCTTTGGTCGGACCCCCGTGGTCGGTGCGATTCAGTACTGCGTGCGCCGTGGCGCCGTGCTGCGTGACTGTCCTGGCCAGTGGCGCATGGTCAGTGCGCATGCTGTCCCAGTCCAGGGAACGGCCTGTTCGCTGCGTACGTTCCGCTCTCCACCGAATGATCACCATGACGTTATCGAAGAGTGACTCATCGTCGCTGCTCAGGGCCCGGGCTTCACGGAGAGTTCCGGCCATGGTCCACAGTCCGTCAGCCCTGCGGGAGGGCGGTCGGAAGCGCCGCGGCGCCGTCCTCCGTGACCCTCGTCGCACCGAAGTAGTCAGGGGTGTCGATCTTGTCGAACCGGATCACCGCTCCGGTGAACGGCGCGTTGATCATGTACCCGCCTCCGACGTAGAGCCCGACGTGCCGGATGGCCCGCGAGTTGTTCAGGTCGTCCGAGAAGAACACCAGGTCACCGGGGAGCAACTCGTCCCGCGAGGGGTGCGGCCCGGCGTTGTACTGATCGTTGGCCACACGGGGCAGCTCGATATCGACGGTCCGGTACGCGGCCTGGGTCAGCCCGGAACAGTCGAACCGCCCGCCCTGGTCCGCCGTTCCGTTGCCGCCCCAGAGGTAGGGCGTACCGAGCTTCTTCTGCGCGAAATAGATCGCCCCGGCCGCCTGCTGCGACGGCGCGACCCGGCCGACGGGCTTGGCGAAGCTCTTCTCCAGCGACCGGATGATTTTGACGTAATTCTGCGTCTCGGAGATCGCGGGAACCCCGCCGGACCGGATCACACGGTAGGCCCCGGCGTTGTAGGCGGCGAGCATGTTGTCGGTCGGATCGCCCGGCACCTTCTTGACGTACCCGGCGAGCTCGCAGTCGTACGAAGCGGCGGACGGAATCGCATCGGCCGGATCCCACACGTCCCGGTCCCCGTCGTTGTCCCCGTCGACACCGTGAGTGGCCCAGGTGCCGGGGATGAACTGCGCAATGCCTTGCGCGGCGGCGTGACTCCGGGCGCGGGGGTTCCAGCCGGACTCCTGGTACAACTGGGCGGCGAGCAGAGCGGGGTTGATGGCCGGGCAGAGGTTGCCCCACTTCTCCACGAGCGGCTGATACCGCGCGGGAACGGCCCCCTTGGCCAGCCCTACGGCCCCGCCCGCCCCGGAGATGCCTGCGGCGGCGGAGTACGTACCCACGACGAGCAGAGCGATGAAGCACAGGCCCAGCCCGATGCCGCCGCCGAGGAACACCCAGTATTTCCGCACCCCACAACCATCCCCCATTCGGGCGGGGTTCACGACGCGATTCGCTGGTGTGTACGGGTGGATGGGGGCATGAGGGGGCGTCAGGGGCGGCTACGGGGGGTCAGGGGGCGCCGGCGGACCAGAAGGTGGAGCGGATGTTGGGGGGCGGGACTGGTTCACCCACTCGCGCTTCGCCCCCGGGCGGTGGAGTTGGAGGCGCGACCTGCGACTCCGCAACGCACGGCGACGCAACCTCGAAGAATGCTTGCCCACCCCCTCCGATGAGCAGCCTCACACGAAATCCATCCTGCGTCTCAAAATAGGTCGCGGGACTCTCAGCATTCGCGTTCACACCAAGCTGACGATAGCCCGCTTGCTTCCATTCTCGCTCCACGATTCCGAGAAAGCTCCCCCTCCTCCTCTCCGAAATCAAGGTTAGAACTGCGCGCCTACGCGAGACATCGCAGCTCCCTTCCGTTGACTCTCCGTGCATCCAATGCACCGCCGGGTTAATGCCGGAAAGGGTTGCATCAAGGATGGCATCTGCCCTTTCAGCCGCTTCCTGCATATCCATATCGCCTCCAATCTCTCCACCATCAGATCCTGCCGGGCCGCTCAGCGAGGCACACCCCGTAACCACGAAGAGTGCCGCGCATACAAATGCGATACGATCCTTCACCTTGGGCGCTCCCGAACGATGTCTCCAGACTTACCCGAAACGATTCGCGAGATGTTGTCTGCAGACATCTGATCCTTGGTCGGATGAAAGTAGTTAGAGTGCGCCTCCATCGGTCCATGACCGGGCTGGAGCGGCAAGGGCCCGTCGCTAACCTTAAAGCGATTCGCACCAAAATCCTCGTGCGCGGGATCGGTGCCAAACCACACGTCACTCTCCTTCGACTGCGCATCTTGAGCGGCATATCCGACAGCGCCGCCCGCGACTCCTCCCAGCGCACCACCCACGACAGCGCCCACTGGTCCAGCAGTCGAACCCAGAACGAAGCCAGCTGACGCTCCACCCGCAGCACCACTGCCCAGCCCGCTAGCTTCCCGACTATTGGGCAACTTTGTCACAGTGTCATTCTCGGCCGCTCCCACGAATACGTGATCCTTTCCTACGCCGAGTTCATCCGCAGACTGCGCGCCCGTTCCCGGGCTACCCACCAGAATGATTTCGTCGGCACCCGGAATCCCTCCTCGCTCCTGTGCAGCAAGGCCAACCGTGAGCGAACCGTAGGAGTGTCCAATAGCAGTTACGTGCGGGTCACCATTCTCATTAGTTGACGAAATCCCCGCCATGAAATTGTTGTATGCGGATGCCCCAGACCGGGCATTCCCCTCACCAGCAACATCCAAGTTGCTCGCGAGATCCCCGGCTGGTACCTGGGGTGCGTCGTACCCGAGCCAAACGATTGAGGCAGTTGAAGATCCCGGGGTCATTTCGTTTGCGCCGATCGCTGTGTCTCGGGCCCGCCTTAGATCGTTCTTAGCGAACTCTTCATCGAGTGATGTCCCCAACCCCGGCACGTAAGCCGCCACATTCCGCGCCGTATCAGGATTCCCGTACGAGACAATCGCCCGCCCGTTCCCCTCATCCCCGATGCCGAGCAGGAACATCGGCGGCTGGGTCCCCGCCTGCAACTGCCGATCGATCTCCCGCAGCCCCGCCAGCTGCGTCGCCGACCTGTCATCGTCCCGCCCCTCCAGTTTCCCGATCAGCAACTGCAGGTTGTCCCGGTTCGCCGCGTCTCTCACCAGCGCCGGGATCCCGTCCAGGTTGCCGATCCGGTCCGGGTACACCGCCAGGTACTCCTCGCGCTGTTCCTGCGTCAGGCCCGCCCACCACGCGTGCCGTTCGGCCGGAGTCGCGTCCTGCGGGATGCCGTTCCGCAGGTACGAACCCGCCGCACCCCGGACCGCCGCCGCATCCCCCGCCGCGTCCTTCCACGTCGAGTCCGGAACCTTCAGGCCCTCCTCGGCCTTCAGGCGTCGCAGGATCCCCGCGTACCGCCAGTCGATCTCGGCAGCCGTCCGCACCACCCCCGCCACCCGGTCCGCGATGTCCTGCGCCTTCGCCGTGTTCGGGTTCGGCGCTGCCAGTCCTGACGGCGCGAGCAGCCCCGGTAGCCCGGCCGACGACGCCGTACCGCCTCCGAGCGGCTTGCCGTCGATCAGTCCCTCGCCGGCTGCCGGGTACGTCACCGAGCCGTCCGGGTGCACCGTGAACTTCAGCGCAGCCGCATCGTCCAGCGCATCCGCCAGCACCCGCTGCTGCGCCTTCATCTCGTGGGCCAGGCTGTTCAGCGTCGTACGGAGCAGGCCGCACTCCGTGTACACGTACTGGAAGTTCCGGCTCAGTTGCCGCAGCCGTGCCACCGCCGTCTCCGCCGCTTCCCCCTGCTGCGTGTCGCGCAGCCCGTTCAGGAGCTGCTTGTCGATCCGGTCGCGCGCCGCGTCGGCCCGGTTGCTCGCCCGGCCCCATCCGTCGGCCGCCCCCTCCAGTTCGGCGCATTTCAGGTCCCGTAAGGCCAGCCAGGTCAGTCCCGCCGCCCTCTTCAACGCGCCCCGGCCTTGTCTGCCACCGATGCGAAGGACGACCGCACGGCCTCGTTCGTCGCGCCCTGGATCCGCGCGACGGCCCGCAGTTTGCCGGCGAGGCTCGCGCACTCGCCCTGCGCCGCCGCGATCCGCCGCTCCCACGACGTCCGTACGGTGCCGAGCTCCGCCAGCGCCGACAGGTCACCGGCTCCCGCCATCAGCCCCTCGTGCGCCATCGCCAGCTCGGAGGGCACGGGACCCAGATGCGTACGCAGCGCCTCCGCACCCCCCGCAGCCCGCAGCCACGGCCCGTCGCTGTGCCTCAGCACCTGCCGACCGCCACTGCCACCGCCACCACCCGCCGGACCCGCCGGACCCGCCGGACCCGCCGGATCACTCAGCCACTGCGCCACGGACACACCGCTCACCCCGCTCCTCGATCATGGAGCGGCACTGTGCCAAACCCGGCGTACGCGACACGCCGGGCCCACCTCCCCCGAAGTCCGCCGCCCCGGCGCCCCAAGGCATCACCGCCCCGGCGTTCACCCGAACGCGCGACGACATGATTCGGGAGTGCCCCACCCGTTTCGACGGGCCCGTCGGCGGGACGAACCCCGCCATGTCCCCCGGACGGATGGTTTATCGAGCGCTGTGCACCCGGTCCGGGTTGGCGCACCGCGGACTTCGTGACCATGCAAGGCGTGATCTCCGTACACCGCACCTCATCGCGCGGCCGCCGGTTGTTGATGGCCGCAGGGCTCGCCGCGGCGGCCCTCGTCCCGTCGCTGCCCGCCGGTCCGCCGGCCCGGGCCGCCGCCACCGCCGCCCCCGTACCGCCCCGGCCCACGACGGCCGCCGAGACCCGCACCGCCGCATGGCTGGACGCCCATGGAGAGGGTGCGGGGGCGGCCGATCGTTTCTTCCGGGACCTGCCCAAGGGAGGTGACCTGCACAATCACCTCTCCGGTGCGGTACGGACCGAGTACCTCATCCAGCTCGCCGCCGCCGACGGCCTCTGCATCGACGCCACCATGACCGCCGTCGCGCCGCCGTGCGGCCCCGGCAAGCGGCCGGCCACCGACGCGCTCGCGGATGCCGGGTTCCGGCAGGCCGTCATCCGGGCCTGGTCCATGCAGGACTTTCCGCAGGGCGAGTCGGGGCACGACCACTTCTTCGCCACGTTCGGCAAGTTCGATGCCGCGACCGCACACACGGGAAAGCTGCTGGCGGATGTGGCGGGCGCCGCCGCCGCACAGAACCAGGTCTACCTGGAGACCATGGTCACCCCCGCCGCGGCCGCCACCAGAAGGCTCGCGGCCGATGTCGGGTGGGATCCGGACCTCGCAACCCTGCACCGCAAGCTGCTCACCGATGGCCGGCTGGACCAACTGGCCACCGCCGCCGAGCAGGAGTCCGACACGGCCGACGCCGAGTTCCGCGAGACCGCTCACTGCGCGAGCAGCCGCCCCGGGCCGGGCTGCCGGCTCACGGTGCGCCGGATCTTCCAGGTGTTGCGCAACAACGCTCCGGAGTACGTCTTCACCCAGATCGCCCTGGGACTGCGCCTGGCCGAGCGCGACCAGCGGTTCCTCGCGGTGAACCTGGTCCAGCCGGAGGACGGCGAGATCTCGCTGCGCGACTACCGCCTCCACATGCGCATGCTGAACTACCTGCACACGGTCCACCCGCGCGCCCACATCACCCTGCACGCCGGTGAATTGGTGCCCGGCCTCGTGAAGCCCGAAGAGCTCACGTTCCACATCACCGGCGCCGTCCGCACGGGGCAGGCCGAACGGATCGGGCACGGCGTCGACCTCGTGTACGAGGACAACTGGCGGCGCCTCGCCCGCGACATGGCCCGTCGGCAGATCGCCGTGGAGGTGCCACTCACCAGTAATGCGCAGATCCTCCAGGTGGAGGGCGAGGAGCACCCGTTCCCGGTGTACCGGGCGTACGGAGTCCCGGTGGTGCTGTCCACGGACGATCCCGGCGTGTCACGCACCGACATCGGCCAGGAGTACCGCCGCGCTGCGCGCACGTACGGGCTCGGCTATCCGGAGCTGAAGGACCTGGCCCGGGCGTCTCTGGAGTACGCCTTCCTGCCGGGCCGCAGCCTGTGGCGACCCGACCCCGTACGCAAGGGCTTCCGGCCGGTCGAGGAGTGCCGGGTCCTGGAGTCTGCGCGCTGCGCACGGCTGCTCGCGAACAGCCCGAAGGCGCGGCTGGAGGCGCGCCAGGAGCGGTCCTTCCGGGCGTTCGAGACGAGGTACGTGAGCTGAGCGGCCCGACACGGGGGTGGGGCGCGGACGCGATCCGCCTCACCCCGCGTCGCTCCCCGTGCATTCGGCCCACAGCAGCTCCCGCCCCGCAGCGAGGCTCGGGCGCGCCGGGGTCGGCCCATCCGGAGGGATCCGGCGCGGGCGCCACCGGCCGCGGCCTCCAGGACGGCTGTCTACTCGCGATCCGAACGTGGCTCGGCGGCGCTGTCCGGGGTCGTTTCGGGCTTTGTGTGGAGGATTTCGCGTGCCTGCTCCGCGGCGCGGGTGATGCCCTCGCTGACGAAGTCAAGGAAGCGGGCGATGTTCTCGAGGCGGGCCGCGGCCGGGGTGCCGCGGCCGAGGATGCTGACGCCCTGCTGTGCGGTCTCGATGATCTGGGCGTTGGCCCGGACGCTCGCGATCATCGATTGATACCAGACATCGTCATCGACGACGTAGCGGTCGCGGCGGTGATCGTCGCGCTCCCGGCGGACGAGACCCTGGCTCTCGAGGAATGCGATCGCTTTGGAGATGGACGCCGGGCTGACCTGCAGGCGCTGGACGAGATCGGACGCGGTGAGGCTGCCCGCGTCGGTGGTGTAGAGGCAGGTCATCACCCGGGCCATCATCTTGGGCGTGCCCGCTTGCATGAGGACGGTGGTGAACGCCTCCTCGTACTCGCGCACGGCCTCGGCGTCGCGTCCGTGGGCCTGCGGGGGCGCCTCCAGGACTCGGGGCGCCGCCTGGGTGCGCCGGTGCGCGCGGCGTTCGGTTGCGCGGTGAGCCAGGTCGGCGCGGTAGGCGGTGGGGCCGCCGTTACGCATGACCTCACGCGTGATCGTCGAGGTCGGACGGTCGAGGCTTCTGGCGATCTCCGCGTAGGCGAGGCCGTCGGCCAGTCCCAGCGCGATCTGCTGGCGTTCCTGCTGGGTGAGTCTGCCTCCCGGCATCGCGATCCCTCCTTCGTGGTCTGTGATGTCTCCAGCATAGCGTTCACTTCCACTCTATTGCAACGCTCGAGCGAAGACCGTTGCGTTACTTTCAAAACCATTGCAATGAAACCTGCACCCTCACCTGCACTGATGACATTCATGCGCAACGAGTCCGTTGCCAACTCGATGAACGCAACGTAGCGTTTCCATCATCGGAAACAGCGAGCCCGAGGGGGCGCGCGATGCAGAAGAAGGAGAGCACGATGCAGAAGTTCGACACCTCCACCCCGATCTCCGCCGTCCTCGACATCCCCGCAGGACGCATCCGGTTCATCGCCGCAGAACGGGCCGACACCACGGTCGAGGTCCTGCCCGCGGACACCTCGAAGAGCCGCGATGTGAAGGCGGCGGAACAGACCGTGGTCGCCTACGGCGACGGTGTCCTGCGGATCGAGACCTCGGCGCCGACGAACCGGATCCTCGGCGCTTCCGGATCCATCGAGGTGACCGTCCAACTGCCCGTCGGCTCCCGCATCGAGGCGAAGGCGGCCAGCGCCGAGTTCCGGGGCGTCGGACGGCTCGGCCACATCGCCTTCGAGGGCGCGCAGGGCACGGTCAAGCTCGACGAGACCACGAGCGCCCGCCTCACCCTCCAGGCCGGCGACGTTTCCGTCGGCCGCCTGGACGGCCCCGGCGAGATCAGCACCCAAAAGGGCGACATCCACATCAGCGAGGCCGTTCGCGGCACGGTCACGCTGCGCACCGAGCACGGCGAGATCTCGGTCGGCGCCGCACGCGGAGTCTCCGCCTCCCTGGACGCCGGCACCGCCTACGGCCGGATCCACAACGCACTCCGGAACACCGACGGCGCCGCCGCCCTGAACATCCACGCGACCACCGCCTACGGCGACATCGTCGCCCGCAGCCTCTGAAGGAGCACCCATCATGACCAACCCGGCCATCGCGGCAAACGGGCTGCGCAAGTCCTACGGTGACAAGGTCGTGCTCGACGGCGTCGACCTGGCCGTCCCCGAAGGAACGGTCTTCTCCCTGCTCGGGCCGAACGGCGCCGGCAAGACCACCGTCGTCAAGATCCTCTCCACGCTCATCTCCGCCGGCGCCGGCTCCGGCGAGATCCGCGTCGGCGGCCACGACCTGGCCGCCGACCCGCAGGCGGTCCGTGCCGCGATCGGCGTCACCGGGCAGTTCTCCGCCGTCGACGGCCTGATCACCGGCGAGGAGAACATGCTCCTCATGGCGGACCTGCACCACCTCTCCCGCAGCGAGGGCCTCCGCACCACCGCCGAACTGCTGGCGCGCTTCGACCTGGTGGACGCCGCGAAGAAGCCCGCCTCCACCTACTCCGGCGGCATGAAGCGCCGCCTCGACCTCGCCATGACCCTGGTCGGCAACCCGCGGATCATCTTCCTCGACGAGCCCACCACCGGCCTCGACCCGCGCAGCCGCCACAACATGTGGAACATCATCCGCGAGCTCGTCTCCGACGGCGTCACCGTCTTCCTCACCACCCAGTACCTGGAGGAAGCCGACCAGCTCGCCGACCGCATCGCGGTGCTCAACAACGGCAGGATCGCCGCCCAGGGCACCGCCGAGGAGCTCAAGCGGCTGATCCCCGGCGGACACGTCCGGCTCCGCTTCTCCGACCCGGCCGCCTACCGGTCCGCCGCCACCGCGCTGCGCGAAGTCACCCGCGACGACGAGGCACTCGCGCTGCAGATCCCCAGCGACGGCAGCCAGCGCGAGCTGCGCTCCATCCTCGACCGGCTGGACTCGGCCGGCATCGAGGCCGACGAACTGACCGTGCACACCCCCGACCTCGACGACGTCTTCTTCGCCCTGACCGGCTCCACCGTGCCCGCCCAGCCCAGCCAGCCCAAGGAGGCTGTCCGATGAGCTCCCTCTCCCTCGCCGTGCGCGACTCGTCCACGATGCTGCGCCGCAACCTCCTGCACGCCCGGCGCTATCCGTCCCTCACCCTGAACCTGCTGCTCACGCCGATCATGCTGCTGCTGCTCTTCGTCTACATCTTCGGCGACGTGATGAGTGCGGGCATCGGCGGCGGAGACCGCTCCGACTACATCGCCTACATCGTCCCCGGCATCCTGCTGATGACCATCGGCTCCACCGTGGTCGGAACCGCCGTGTCCGTCTCGGGCGACATGACCGAGGGCATCATCGCCCGCTTCCGCACCATGGCGATCCACCGGGGCTCCGTGCTCTTCGGGCACGTCGCCGGCAGCGTCCTGCAGGCGATCATCAGCGTCGTCCTCGTGGGCGCCGTGGGCGTCGCCATAGGCTTCCGCTCCACGGATGCCACCATCCTGGAGTGGATCGCAGCCTTCGGACTGCTGGCGCTGGTCGCCCTGGCGTTCACATGGATCGCGGTCGGGATGGGCATGGGCAGCCCCAACGCCGAGGCCGCCAGCAACAACGCCATGCCGCTGATCCTCCTGCCGCTCATCTCCAGCGCCTTCACCCCGGTCGACACCATGCCCGGCTGGTTCCAGCCGATCGCCGAATACCAGCCCTTCACCCCCGCCATCGAAACCCTGCGCGGACTCCTCCTCGGCACCGAGATCGGCAACAACTGGTGGATCACCATCGCCTGGTGCCTGGGCCTCACCCTCCTCGGCTACCGCTGGTCGAAGGCGCAGTTCGACCGCGACCCCAAATAGGCGACATGAGCACGCGGGCCGCCCCCCGCAACCCGCCAAGAGCAGGCCCACACAACAAAACCGTCCCCAGCTCC
This sequence comes from Streptomyces sp. NPDC060035, assembly GCF_042736635.1. NCBI lineage: Bacteria > Bacillati > Actinomycetota > Actinomycetes > Kitasatosporales > Streptomycetaceae > Streptomyces > Streptomyces sp. NPDC060035. The sequence continues at coordinate 20,542 of NZ_JBHWVO010000010.1, read as the reverse complement.
GCGAAGGCCCGTCGCTTGCCATCCACCCGGTGGCTGCAACGGGCCTTCGCTCTACCGGACCCGGACCAGCAGTCCGAGTGTCAGAGGCATCCGGGTGGATGAGCGCGTGACTCCGGCCCGGCGGCAGGGGAACCGGGAGGCGTGATTGGTCGCGGTGTTCATGCTGTCCCGGCTGTCGATCCAGCGAAGCAACAGTTCAGCGAACGGTTCGGGAACTGGGGGACGGCGGTTCGCCGAGGCGGAGAAGCATCTGTTGGTCGCGGCCGCCGATGTCGTCGAGGGTGAGGCGCACGACTCGGCTGAGTGGTTGGGCGTAGAGCAGGACGAGTACGAGTCCGCGGCGTACGACGTGGGTGACCGCCGCGAGTTCGGGAGGGTGGTCCGGGCCCGGATACACCGTGCTGCCCGGGTGAGCGGCGACATGCTCCGCGCATGCCGGATGCACCCGAGAACGGAGGGGCCGGTGACGGAGTCGAGCCGTACGGCCCCTTCTGGGCCTTCGCGTCGATCCACTTGTTGACCTCGATGCGCAGGCGGCCGCGATCAGGCGCGGCGGACCCGCCAGAGCCATGCGGCAGTACCGGCCAGCAGGGCGAGCGTCGCCAGGTTGGCCAGGAGGGCCGGGCCGTCGCCCGACGGGACGACGCTCAACGAGATCCAGATGCTGATGGCGACGGTCGGCAGGACGGCGGCGAGCAGAGCGCCGGTGGTCTTCTGGACAGAGGTCCAGTGCACCGAGGTGCAGAGCAGCACCGCGCCGATGACGCGGAACAAGGTGCTGCAGAACTGTGCGGCGGGGACGTCGGGGAGGAGCGCCGCGAAGAGGAACGGGACGGTGAGCATCAGGAGCGGGACCAGGGGGTGTACCTTGCCGCGCCGGGCGGGTGCACCGGCACCGCCGGCTGCCGGGGCCCCGGCAGCCCCGCTCCCTGCCTCGGCCAGCGCCGTCGCCGCGATCGTGCGGGGGTCCCCCAGCTCTGCCAGGACCTCGCCGATCGCGGCATCGGGGCGTTCGGCGCGCGTCACCTCTATGTGTTCGGCGAGGTCGGCAAGGAGTTCCTGGCGACGGTCGGTGGGGAGCGCGGAGGCCTCGCGCTCGACGGCGGAGAGGTAGTCGCGTACAGGATCGGCAGAGGTCTTCATGCGAGGTCTCCGGTGGAGGGGTGCGGGGTGGTCAGGAAGGCGTCGACGGCGTTGCGGAAGCCGGGCCAGACGCGGGTGAACTCGTCGAGTGCGGCCCGGCCGCTGTCGGTGAGCGCGTAGTAACGACGGGGTGGGCCGGAGGCGGACTCCTGCCAGGTGGTGGTGACCAGGTCGTCGCGGCGGAGCCGGGAGAGCAGCGGGTAGACCGTGCCCTGACTGGTGGCCAGGGCGCCGGAGTCCTCCAGGGCATGGAGGAGTTCCACGCCGTAGCGGGGGCGGTCCCGCATCAGGGCAAGTACGCAGTACTCCAGGACGCCCTTGCGTAGCTGGGCGGCTGCCCGGGCCTGCTTGGTCGAATCACCTGGTTCCATGCGAAGCAAGATACCTGGTTGGGCAAGTGACAGGGAAGGGGATTCGGATCCCCTTGACCCGTCAGTCCGGTGGTGGTGGTGGTGCTTGCGAAGCCCCCAGACCTACCCGAAAACGGAGCATCAACCCTTGGCGGGCTTCTGGCACATCTGGGTCATGCACCGCGTTTCCGGCGCCAGTTCCGTCCATCCCTCCGCGCCGTCGTCGTCATCGTCGAGGTCGCGCGCCTCAGCCTGCTCATCAGTCAGAAATTCCACCGCCATGCGGCGGACCGTAGCCACGCCCCACCAGTGATCGAGGACCTTCCGCCGAACCCCCGCACGGGACAGATCACTTGCGCCAGGCGTCGTCCAAGATCACGTGCTTGGCGTTACCGGCTGTTCCGTAGGGCCCCCACGGCCGGAATCGTTCGTGGGCCCCGCCCGGACACGGTCCGCCTCGCACTGCGTCGGTCTCCGGCTTCCCCCGCATGCGGCGCGGGCCTGACGCTCCCTCACCCGTGCCGAGGAGCTTCGACGGGAACGCCGTACAGGGGAAGCGCGTCCGTCGTCGCTGTCAGGGCATAGGGATCGCCGAACAACCACACAGCGTTACGGCAGGACATCCCACTGACGCTCCGGCCCCCCTGCGCATTCGACCCACAGCAGCTTCCCGCCCTGCCCCGGCAGCCCGCTGCCCATCGGGTGAGCGCCCCAACTCTCCGCCCAGCGGGTGACGAGATGGAGACCGCGCCCGCTCTCGGCCATGGCCGAGGGCGTCTCCGCGCGCCGGCTGAACGGCGCCGGAATATGCGGGTTGGTATCCCAGACGCTGAGCCTGATGCGTCGGCGCCCCGCGCCGCGCAGCCTGAGCGAGAACGCGCCCTCGGAGTGCAGGTACGCGTTCGTGACCAGCTCACTGGCCAGCAGCTCGGCGGTCTCGGCGAGTTGGGCCATGTCGTGCACACGAAGGACGGTACGGAGGGTGGCGCGGGCGACGCCCGGTGCGCGGGGATCCTGCGGGAGTTGGAGGGTGTATGCCCAGGGCGGCGTTACGGTGGCGGTGGCCATGGAAGTCTCCGTTCACGGAGGGAAGTCGGGTGCGGTGCTGTCGCGTTGCCCAGTGACCAGGTCGCTCCGTCGAGCGGGGTTCTTCCGGGCGGGGATCCGAGGTCTAAAGTAGCGACCCCTGGCTAATGCGTTAACTGAATCTCAAGAAATCTGTTAACTCGCACCCGTGTGGGTGACCAGCCGCTCAAGGAGGCGAATGTGAGGAGCAACCCGACGGGTCGTCAACTCCGCTTCGGCAGCGAGCTGCGCAAATTGCGCGAGCGCGCAGGCCTCACGGCCACCCACGCAGGCCAGCTCCTGGGCGTGAAGCAGAACCAGATCAGCAACATGGAGGCCGGGCGCGTCGGCGTCAGCCCTGAACGGGTGCGCACTCTGGCCTGCCACTACGACTGTGCAGATCAGGATCTCGTTACGGCTCTGTGCGGGATGACCGCCGACCGCACGAAGGGCTGGTGGGAGGAGTACAGGGAGATCCTGCCGACACCTCTCCTCGATCTGGCGGAGGTCGAGCACCACTCCCACCACCTCCGTACTGCGGTCACCGTCCACATCCCCGGGCTTCTCCAGACCGCTGAACATGCTCGCGCGATCTTTCGCCAGGACGTTCCGGAGCTGTCTCCACCCGACATCGAGCACCGCATCTCGTTCCGGATCAAGCGACAAGCTGTCCTGTTCCGGAACTCCCCTGCTGCCCAGCAGTTCGTCGTCCACGAGGCCGCTCTCCAGATGCAGTTCGGCGGACCGAAGGTGACTGAACAGCAACTGCGTCACCTGCTGGCGATGAGCGAGCGCGACCACATCACGCTCCAGGTGATCCCGTTCTCTGCCGGAGCCTTCGCGGGATCAGGCCAGTCGATCTACTACCTGCAAGGTGCGGTACCGCACCTGGACACGGTCAATCTGGATCAGTCGCACGGCCCCGTTTTCCTCGATGCCGAAGCCCAGTTGGAGAAGTACCGCGTACTCCTCGGCCGCATGGAAGCGATTGCGCTCGCACCTGAGGCATCGCGAGACTTCATCCACAACATCGCCCAGAACCTGTGAAGGGGTCCATGATGCCCGCTCTCGTCTGGCACAAGTCCTCGTACTGCGCCCAAGGAAACTCGTGCGTGCACATCGCCGCCCACCAGGGCACGGTGCACCTGACGGAGAGCAGCGACCCCACCGGGGCCATACTCCGCACCACGCCGACCGCGTGGGCCGCCCTCATCCGCACCGTCAAAGAGACCCCGTCCCGTGGCTGACGACCCCACCGACCTCGTCTGGACCCGCGCCGCCCCCGAGGACGCCGAGGGCCCCGGGCCCTGGATCGAAATCGCGTTCGGGGACGAAGGCCTCGTCCACCTCCGCGAGACCAGCGACCCCGGAACAGTCGTCACCACCACCCGCACCAAGTGGGACGCGTTCACACAAGGCGTCCGGGCCGGCGAGTTCGACCACTTCGCCCAGGAGACCCCGTGACCATCTGATCCAGGACTGGAAGTGGCCGAGGGCGGCATCCACCTCGCCGACAGCACCGCCGCCCGCCCCGGTCACCGTCGGGTGATGAGCCCTCAGCCCGCCTCGCCCGTGCCACGGTCCGGCCTGATGGTGGCCGCGTTGCCCTGGGCAGGGTGAACGCCCTGGTCATGGGCCAGTTCGTACGCTTCCCTGATGAAGCTTGGAACACGACCTCGGTTGTTGACCAGATAGCCGTTCTTGCGCGCCCAGACACGGATCTCTTCCCACTCGGGCCGCTCGGTGGGTGGTGGGAAGATGGGCTCGTCGTTCGTCATGTTCCGCTCCTTCCCGGCTCATAAGCACAACGCTGGGGATGATCACCGTGCATCTTCCCGTCCCGCACCTCATCGAGGGTGGGCTGGTGAGAGAATCCGATGATGCCCTCATCCTCAGAGACGATCAACGCGTCAGCAGCCGGCACCTGGAAGCTCGGTGACCTGACGGTCAACCGGATCGGCTTCGGCGCCATGCGCCTCCCGCAGAACGGGACGGCGTTCACGCACGGCGATTCCAGCGACCGGGGCCGGGCCCTACGCGTCCTGCGCCGTGCGGTGGAGCTCGGCGTGAACCACATCGACACCGCCGCCTTCTACTTCTCGCCCCTGCGGTCCGCCAACGAGCTCATCAACAGCGCGCTCGCCCCGTACGCCGACGACCTGGTCATCACCACCAAGGTCGGACCGGGCCGCGACCCCTCCGGCGAATGGATATGGGCCACCCCGGACCAGCTGCGCGGGCAGGTCGAGGAGAATCTGCGCCAGCTCGGCCGCGACCACCTCGACGTGGTGAACCTGCGCATCGCTCGCAGCCACACGTCCTCGTCCGTCGCCGAGCACTTCGGCGCGCTGGCCGAACTGCGTGAGGCCGGGCTGATCCGCCACCTGGGCATGTCCAACACCTCGCCGGAACAGTTCGCCGAGGCCCAGGGCATCGCACCCGTGGTCTGCGTACAGAACATGTACGGCATCGGCTCCCCGCCCGAGCAGCACGCCCTTCTGCGCCACTGCGGCGAGCAGGGCATCGCGTTCGTGCCGTTCTGGGCCATCGCCGGTACCGGGCGCGAGGCGGGCGCGACCACCGCCGAGAGCGAGGCGGTGCTCACCGTCGCACGCAACCACGGCGCGACGCCCGCGCAGGTGCGCCTGGCGTGGACCCTGCACCAGGGACCGCACGTGCTGGCCATCCCCGGCACGGGCAATCCGGACCACCTCGTCGAGAACGTGGCCGTCGGTGCCCTGCAGTTGACCGCCGACGAACTGGACCTGCTCGCCGCATGACCGAACAGATCCTCCGCTGGAACCTCTTCATCGGCGGCCACCTGAGCTCCTCCGTCCCCGTACGTCTCGTCGAACGCACGGACGAGGGGCAACTGGTGTGGCTGGAGACCGGCACCCCGATGTGGCGTACGGAACTGCCCGGCGGCGCCCATCTCCGGGACATCCCGCCGCACGAGCGGCCCACCGAGGGCTATCCGGCGAAGGCGGACCGGTGGCCCAGGGGCAGCGCTCTCATTCACCAGCCGGCCGGGGCAGGCCACGCGGTGTTCTGGTTCTTCGGGCGGAGTCGGAAGTTCCGTGGCTGGTACGTGAACCTCGAGCACCGCGTCCACCACGGCGAGGACATCGACGTAGCCGACCACGAACTCGACATCAACGTGGCGCCGGACCGCACCTGGCAATGGAAGGACGAGCGGTCGTTCGCCGAGAAGACGGGCCACCCCGCCTACTGGTCGGTCGACGAGGCGGCAGCGATCCGCGCCGAGGGCGAGAGGATGGCCGGGCTCGCCGAATCGAGAGCCTTCCCGTTCGACGGTTCCTGGTGCGACTTCAGACCGCCGAGGCACTGGACGACTCCGCCTCTCGCCGCAGCCCCGGCCCGGACGGTCCTCTGATTCCGGGGGAACCGCGAGCCCTTCCCCGTACGTCACCTGATGATGCGTCGGCCGGAAGCCACCGGCGCGTTCACAGCTCTCGAACAGCGCATACGAACACTCCGCATCCGGCGAACGCTGCAACCGCACCCGGCACCCATGGCCGCCGTCGTTGCTAGCGGTCACAGAGCGTGATACACAGAGTAATCATGCATATACGCTCAGATCTGCGTACGAGCCGCAGGTCAGGGTGGCCGCCCCGGTCAAACGTGCGAGATCCGGGTAAAGAGACACGGGAAGGCGTCGTGCTGAGCCGGATTCATCAGCGAAGATAGAGGGTGACCCGTGCCGTACGGCACGGGCGGCGAACTACCCAACAGGGGCGGTGACTTACATGATCCTGGCAGCCGAAAAGGGCGACATCACCACCATCATCGGCGGAATCGCCCCGAACTGGGGGCCGTTCGGGACCCTGGGCAACGAGGCACGCATCATGATCGAGGTGGTGATGGCGGTAGCCATCCTGCTCTGCCTCGGCATCGCGATCTGGGGTGCGGCAAAGCAGCGCATCGGCGCGACGGCCCTGCGTGACACCTTCAGTGCGGAACAGGGCAAGGGCCTGATCGTGGCGGGCCTGACCGGAGTCTTCATCATCGGCTCCCTCGGCACCCTGTTCACGATTGTGTACGGGATGGCTGTCTGACCTGCTTGTCGGCCTCCCTGCCCCGGGCTGTCCCGCCCACCCCACACCACCCGTCCGTCGTGCCCACCGGCAGAGGTTGCGTCCCCTGATGTCGAGTCACCACACCGCGCCCACGCGGGAACCAGCACAGCTACCGTCGTACTACGCGGAACTGCACACGGCTGAGGGGGCGGACGCGGCATGAGCCAGGGCGACGAACGCGGATACGGTGACGAACCGGGCGACCGTACGGATGATGCGTACAGCACGCTCGGCGGCACGCGCCAGACCCGTACGCGGCTTCCCGACGGTGACGAGGGCGACGGCTACGGACGCCGGCCTGCCCGGAACTCCCGCTCGCTGGTCATGATCGTGGGCGTGGTCGTTCTCCTCATCGCTGCTATCGCGTTCGCGAACCAGAGCGGGAACGGGGACGAGGGTTCCGGCGGCAGCGGAAAGGAACCGCCCGCCGCCGGTGCAGGGCCCACAGCTGCGACGGGCACGAAGCCGGTGCAGGGCAACGGCGGCACGATCGCGTCGGGCTTCGCGCATGACGAGCAGGGGGCGCAGAGCGCGGCGGCGAATTACGGAGTGGCGCTGGGCTCGGCGGAAATGTTCGACGAAGGCAGCCGCCGCGAAATCACAGCCGCTGTGTATGCCCCTGACGTAGCCGCTGCACGGCAGGGTGACCTCGACAAGGCGTACTCCGGCAAGGAATTCCTGACGAGGATCGGACTCAACGCCGACGGCACCCCTCCAGCAGGCCTGACCTTCATCTCACGAGTGAGCCCTGTCGGATCCAAAGTAGAGAAGTTCGGTGGCGACACGGCGAGCGTCGCCGTTTGGTACTCCGCTCTGTTCGGTCTGGCCGGCGAGGGGTCCAAGAACCCCGTGTCCGAAGGCTGGTACACGACCACCTACGAACTGAGTTGGGTCAACGGAGACTGGAAGGTCACCGACTTCACGCAAAGGGACGGCCCCGCACCGGTCGGGCGCGACCAGGCTGCCTCCTCTGCCGAGGAGATGGCTGACGCCGTGGAACAGTTCGGAGGGTTCACCTATGCCCGATAAGCAATCCCGCCGAGCGCTCTCGCTCTCGGCAGCCCTCAGCACCATCCAGGTTGCTGTCGTGCTGCTCGCGAGCCGGGCCACAGCTGCCCCCTCGCCGACGCCGACTCCCTCGCCCAGCGCAAGTAACAACGCGTGTGACCTGATTCGTGGTCCCGCCAAGGACTACTGCGAAGGCGGCGAAGGCGGCGGCAGCCCATCGCGCCGCGCCCCCACCGTCACCGACGACGCCCTCGACCCCCTCTCCTCCCTCGCCCGCGGCTGCGCCGACGCCGCGTCCTGGACCGTCGGCAAGCTCAGCGAGGCCGTTGAGGGCACCGCCACCGTCGACTTCACGAACCAGCGGTTCCTCCAGCAGTACGCCGTCGTCTTCGCGGCCTCCACCATCCTCACGCTCGTCCTGTGGCTGCTCGCCGTCGCCAAGCGCGCGATCCGCGGCGTTCCGCTGACCACCGCGATCTCCGAGGCCATCGGCTTCCTCTGGCTGACCGTCCTGGCCTCCGCGTTCACGCCGCTCATCCTCTACACCGTCGTCTCCGCAACCGACGGCGTCACCGAAGGCATCGCGACCGCTACCGGCGGCCAGACCGACGTCTTCTTCGGTTCGTTCGCCGAGGCGCTCAAGAAGGGCACGGACATCGGCGGCGGGCCGATCATGCTGATCGTCGTCTCGCTCGTGTCGATCCTCGCCGCCGGAATCCTGTGGCTGGAGCTCGTCATCCGGGCCGCCCTGCTCTACGTCGGCGCCCTGCTCGGTGTCGTCGTCTACGCCGGGCTCGTCGACAAGAACATGTGGGGCCATGTCCGCCGCTGGGCGGGCATCATGATCGCCGTGATCATGGTGAAGCCCGTCATCGTGATCGTGCTCGGACTGGCCGGCGCGCTGTCCGAGGACGACGGGCCGAACGCCATGTCCGCCGTCGTGTCCGGCCTCGCCATCATCCTGCTGGCCATCTTCGCCTCCGCCATGATCTACCGCTTCGTCCCCGGCTTCGGCGACGAGATCCAGGGCGCCCGTACCAACCGCAAGCAGGCCACCGACGGCTCCCAGGCAGCCGCGCTGATCAGCTCCCCGGCCGCTCTCGTCTCCCAGGGCATCAAGACCCACAGCGGACGCGGCGGCGGCGAGGGAGGCGGTGGAGGCGGCGGTGCCCGCCCCGCCAACCCCGCCAGCGGCGGTGTGGCCGCGCACAGTTCCCGCGGATCCGGGGGCGGGGTCGGCGGCGGATCTGTCCCCTCCGCCGCACCTCCGCCCCGCAGCGGGTCCGGACCCACCTCCGGGACCCCCCACGGCAGCCGCTCCTCGCGAGGCGGCGGTTCAGGCAGCACAGGTAGCACGAACACAGGAGGTGGAGGGCGTTGACGACCCAGTCCCACACGATCGCGCCCCGCCGTACGTATCTCATCGGCCGCGCCCGGCCGAATGCGATCGTCGGCAAGAACCGTGAGACGGGCGAGATCGCGCTGATCATCGCCGGGGCGTTCCTCGGCATGATGAGCGGGCTCCTCGTCCCGGCCCTCTCGCTGCGGATCGTGGCCCTCATGGGCTTCCCCATGCTGGCCCTGGCCGTCGTGTACGTCCCCTACAAGGGCCGCACCTTCTACAAATGGTTCGAGATCAACCGCAGCTTCAAACGCACCCTGCGCCGCGGTACGGCCTACCGTTCCACCGCCATGGAGGCGGGTGTCGGTTCCGACGGGCGTGAGGTGGAGGTCGGCCCGCCGCCCGGAATCGGGCGGATCAGCTGGCTCGCCGCGCCGTTCGGGCCGGACGAGATCGCCGTGCTGCTGCACGCCGACCGCCGTACCGTCACCGCCGCGATCGAGATCGAGGGCCCCGGCGTCGGCCTGCGCGACAGCGAGGACCAGGAGGCTCTGGTCGACAGGTTCGGCACCCTGCTCAAGCACGTGGCCAACGGCGACGGCTTCGTGACCCGCATTCAGATGCTGGCCCGGACGCTGCCCGCGGACCCCGACGCCCACGCGAAGGACGTCGCCCAGCGCGGCGACAAGGCGGCACCGGGCTGGCTCCAGGAGTCCTACGAACAGCTCCAGTCGATGGTCTCCACCTCCAGCGAGCAGCACCGCGCCTACCTCGTCGCCTGCATGCACTACAGCCGCGAGCTGGCCGCCGAGGCCAACGCCATGGCCCGCGCCGCCCGCCCCCAGGGACGCCGCAAGCTCGACCGTGACGCCGGGCTCGCCGTCGTCATGGCACGCGAGCTCACCGACATCTGCGCACGTCTCGCCGAGGCGGACATCCGGGTCCGTCAGCCGCTCGGCCAGAGCCGGCTGGCCTCGCTCGTGCACTCGATGTACGACCCGGACCACCCCATGGACCACATCCAGGCCATGACGAAGCGCAACGCCTGGCCGGCGGAACTGGACGCGGTCGAACCGACGTTCCTGCAGGCCAAGACCCGTGAGTCGACGACCCGCGCGCCCTGGTGCCACGCCACGGCCTGGGTGAAGGAATGGCCGATGACGCCCGTCGGCGTCAACTTCCTGGCCCCTCTCCTCGTACACACGCCCGACGTCATCCGTACGGTCGCGGTCTGCATGGACCTCGAGCCCACGGAGGTCGCCATCGAGCGGATGCTGACGGAGAAGACGAACGACGAGGCCGAGGCGAGCCGCCAGGCCAAGATGAACCGCACCGTCGACCCCCGCGACATCGCCGCGCACGGCCGGCTCGACCAGCGGGGTGAAGATCTGGCGAGCGGCGCAGCCGGAGTGAACCTGGTGGGGTACATCACCGTGTCGTCCCGGTCGCCCGAAGCCCTCGCCCGCGACAAGCGGACGATCCGGGCCTCGGCCGGCAAGTCGTATCTGAAGCTGGAGTGGTGCGACCGTGAGCACCACCGCGCCTTCGTGAACACCTTGCCGTTCGCCACCGGCATCCGCCGCTGACCACCAACCGAGAGGCAGGGCAGTCACGCCATGCGAGACCCGCTGTCCGCGTTGTCGGATGCCTTCACCGCATTCCTGTTCGGGAAGGTGGAGACGACCCGGCTGCCGGTCCGTACGTCGACGGGCCAGGCCCAGGCCGTCTACCTGCCGACCGCCGCGCCCGGCCTCGGCGACTCCGGCGTGATCATCGGGCGTGAGGTGTACTCCGGCAAGGGCTACATCTACGACCCCTTCCAGCTGTACGGGCAGCAGCTTCCCGCCCCGCACTGGCTGGTGCTCGGCGAGTCCGGCAACGGCAAGTCCGCGCTGGAGAAGACGTACGTGCTGCGCCAGCTCCGCTTCCGCGACCGCCAGGTCGTCGTCCTGGACGCCCAGGGCGAGGACGGGGTCGGCGAGTGGAACCTCATCGCCCAGGAGCTGGGTATCACCCCCATCCGGCTGGACCCGACCGCCGCACTCAACGACGGGATCCGGCTCAACCCGCTCGACCCGTCGATCACCACGACCGGTCAGCTCGCCCTGCTCCGCACGATCATCGAAGTCGCCATGGGTCACGGCCTCGACGAGCGTTCCGGCTTCGCGCTCAAGGTCGCCCACGCGTACGTGAACGAGACCATCACCGAGCGCCAGCCGGTCCTGATGGACATCGTCGAACAGCTGCGCCACCCGAAGCCCGAGTCCGCCGAGGCGATGAACGTCGACATAGACGACGTACGGGCCTGGGGCCTGGACGTCGCCCTCGTCCTGGACCGGCTGGTCGACGGTGACCTGCGCGGCATGTTCGACGGCCCGACGACGATCGGCATCGACCTCGACGCACCGCTGATCGTCTTCGACCTCTCGCACATCGACCGCAACTCCATCGCGATGCCGATCCTGATGGCGATCGTCGGCGTATGGCTGGAGCACACCTGGATCAGGCCCGACCGGAAGAAGCGCATCTTCCTGGTCGAGGAGGCCTGGCACATCATCAACTCGCCCTTCGTGGCGCAGCTCTTCCAGCGACTGCTGAAGTTCGGGCGACGGCTGGGGCTGTCCTTCGTGGCGGTCGTCCACCACCTCAGCGACGTCGTCGACGGGGCCGCGGCGAAGGAGGCGGCGGCCATCCTGAAGATGGCCTCGACGCGGACGATCTACGCCCAGAAGGCCGACGAGGCCAGAGCGACGGGCAAGGTGATCGGTCTGCCCAGGTGGGCGGTCGAGATCATCCCGACGCTGACCCCGGGCATCGCCGTCTGGGACGTCAACGGCAACGTACAGGTCGTCAAACACCTGATCACCGAGGCGGAACGCCCCCTGGTCTTCACCGACCGCGCGATGACCGAGGGCTCGACGTCCGAGATGCTTCCCGAGGACGTACGGGCTGCCGAGCTGGAGGCGGAGCAGCGGGCGGCGCGGATCGAGCACCAGCACCGGCTGAACGAGTCGTCCGAGTCGACGGTGGCATGACATGGCACGCCAGGCACCATCCCGTGCGGAGCGCAGCGGCGAGGGACAGGGCGGGGTCCCGGACGGCCTGCTGATCGGCCTTCTGGCCTTTCTGTTCGGCCTGACCATGCTGGCCTGGACGGCCACGGGGCTGGCCGGACTGTTCGCGCACGGGGCCTGGCCGACGGGCGTCACCTTCCCGCGGACGCCGCTGGCCCTGCGTGCACTGGCTGTCGAACCGCAGAACCTTCCGGCGGCCTGGCCCGGCACACCGGCGGGCGAGCTCTCCGGGTACGGCTTGTTCTGGGGCCTGTTCATCGGCGAGCTGATGGTGCTGGTGGTCCTGACGGTGTTCGTCGTGGGCGTGGTGGCCCGCTGGCGGATGGTGCGGAAGCGGAAGGCAACGGCGGTCGGTCCGTACGAACCCGAGCGCGAGCCCGTAGAGCGCGCAGAGCCCGAGCGCGTACGCCGCCCCGAGCCCGTACGTCCTGTTGCGCCGGACCCTGCGTTCGTCGAGCCGGCCCCCGCCCCCGTACGCGAGTACGAGCGCAACCCCGCCACCGCACCCGTCCCGTCCCCCCGCACCCCCCTCCTCGTCTACGGCACCGCCGCCACCCGCCGCCCCACCGTCGTCCAGGCCATCCGGGAAGCCGACGGCCCCGCTCTTGTCATCACGTCCGACCCGACGGTCTGGGCCGAGACGAAGGACGCCCGCAGCAAACTCGGCCCGGTCCTCGTCTACGACCCGGGCCACCTCTGCGACACCCCGGCCCGCCTCCACTGGGCGCCCACCGCCGGCTGCGAGGAACCCGCTACCGCAGCAGCGCGGGCCGCGGCCCTGCTCGCCCCGGTCCGCCCGTCGGCCAGGGCCGACAGCGCCATGGCCGACACTGCCGAAACGCTTCTGCAGTGCTGGCTGCACGCCGCGGCGGTGGACGGCCGCCCCTTCCGCCAGGTCCACCGCTGGGCATCCGGAGGCAGCGCCCATGAACCCGTGCGCCTGCTCCGTACCCACCCCAAGGCCGCCTCCGGACTCGCCGGACTGCTGGAGTCCGCTCTCACCGCGTACCCGGAACGCCGCGAGAGGGCGCAGGAACTGACGGTACGGGCCTTCGCGGCCCTCTCCTCGGTCCACATCCGCGAGGCCTGCACACCCAACCGAGCCGATTCGCTCGTACTGGAATCTTTTGCGGGTGAGGGGGGAACGCTCTTTGTGGTCGGCGAACCCATCGAGGATCCACGCCACCGTCCCGGTGCGATGCCCCTGCTCACCGCACTCGCCTCACACGTGGTCGAGCACGGCCGCCGCATGGCCGCACGGTCAACCGACGGTCGGCTCGACCCACCAATGACACTCGTCCTCGACGACGTCGCGGCCGTGGCTCCGCTTCCCCGGCTCCCGGAGCTGCTGTCGACCGGCGAGATCCAGGGGATGCCCACCCTGGTCCTGCTCCGCTCGCAGGAACAGGGCCGGGCCCGCTGGACACAGCAACTGCAGCTCCCGGGGACCGGAATCCGCTGACACGGCTGAAATCACCCGGCCCGCTGCGGGGTTACTCCCGCTCGATCACGTACTCCAGTTCGCGCGCGTCCGGATCGTCCGGCGCGGGCACGGTGCGCCCCGACGGCACGAAGCCGAACCTCCGGTAGAACGCGGCGGCCCGGGGGTTGTGCTCGTGGACGTACAGCCGCACCCGTTCGACACGGGGTCCGGACAGCGACCAGGCCCAGTCGACAGCCGACCCCAACAGCGCGTCGGCCACCCCGCTGCCCCGCGCCTCGGGCCGCACGAACACCCCCACCACATGCGCCTGGTCGACCTCGGCCGCCTCCCCGAAGCGCACCTCCTGGGCCGGCCGCTCCACGAGCACCGAAACGGTACCCACCCACCGGCCACCGGGGGCCTCGGCGACGAACTGCCGCACCTGCGCACCCTCGCCGGCGTCCGTCGTCCGCCGGCGCCAGAACGTGTCGGGCATGGCCAGCGCATGCTCGTACGTCTCCGCGAACGCAACCGACGCGACAGGATCCTGCAGGGCGGCCAGCCGGATTTCCCTGGCCGAAGGCCATTCCTCGGCCCTCACCGCTCGTACGACGTGTTCCATCCGGCGATGGTGCCGCGCCGCACCCGCCCAGGCAAACGGGATTGCACCGGCACCTCAGCCGTCCAGCGTGAGGGCGTTCTTGGCGCGCGCGACGGACTCCTCGGAGGCAGGACCGCCGGGGTTCTCGGTGGCCAGGGCCTGGTTGAGGGTGACGAAGGGGCGCATCCGCTCCTCGTAGCGGGCGTACGCGGCGGTGTGGTCGCCCTGCGCCCGGGCAAGGGAGTCGGCCAGCACATGGGCGCCCACGAGAGCCAGGCTGGTTCCCTGCCCCGAGAGCGGGGAAGGGCAGTAGCCGGCGTCGCCGAGCAGGGTCACCCTGCCCCGTGACCAGTGGTCCATACGGATCTGGGCCATGGCGTCGCAGTAGAAGTCGGACGCCTGCAGCGCCGCCCTGGCCAGACGGGGCCCTTCCCACCGCAGGGACGCGAGCCTGTCCACCACGAGGCGCCGAAGCGCAGCGGTGTCGTGGGTGAGCGGGCCGGACTCGAAGCCGAAGGCGATCCTGAGCTCGGTGTTCTCGCGTACGGGCATGATGCCGAAGCCCACGTCGCCGTCGCGCAGCCACATCTGCCAGTCGTCCAGGCCAAGGAAGTTGTCCGCGCGGAACACCGACAGATAGCTGCCCAGATGGTGCGCGAAGCGCTCCTCCGGCCCGAATGCCAGACGCCGTACCGCCGAGTGCAGACCGTCGGCCCCGACGACGAGATCGAAGCGGCGGGACGGCCCGTGCTCGAAGCCGACGCGCATGCCGGACCCGTCCTCGTCGAGCGCGGTGATGCTGTTCCCGAAGAGGTACTCGACGCCTTCCTGCGTGTGCTCGTGGACGAGGTCCACCAGGTCGTCACGCAGCAGCTCGATGTCGTCGCTGTCGAGCCGGCCGCTGCTGAAGGTCGCCTCCGTGGACCGGTGGATCTCCTGGCCCTCCGGATCGAGCACCGACATCCCACGCATGCGGGTACGCACCTGCCGCGCCCGCTCCAGCAGGCCCATCCGCTCGACCACATCGAGTGCGACACCCCGCACGTCCACGGCCTGCCCACCGGCGCGGGGGCCCGTCCCGCGTTCGACGACGGTGACCCCGAAGCCGTGGCCGCGCAGCCGGTGGGCGAGCGCGGGTCCGGCGATTCCGCCGCCGGAGATCAGAACAGTGTGCATCAGAAGCTCCTCTCGTACGGTGTACGCAACGGAACGTACGGCGTACGCGCGAGCGCATCAACTGGGCATAAGGCCTCTCTGCACTAGGGCAGTTGCCACCCTTCCAGCGTCCTCGCTGCTACCCTCTGCACTAGTACAGGAGAGAGAGGCCCGAGAGCGTGACGAAGCCCACAGGCGTGAGGGAAGAACCGCCCTACCTGCGCATCGTCGCCGAGATCCGCCGGCGCATCCGGGACGGCGAACTGACCCCCGGGGACCGCGTCCCCTCAACCCGTCAGATCGCCAGGGAGTGGGGCGTCGCCCTCGCCACCGCCACCAAGGCCCTGACCACCCTGCGCCTGGAAGGACTGGTCGAGACCCGGCCCCGGACCGGCACCGTCGTCGCCGCTGCCGCACCCCTCACGGCGCCCCGCAGGCGTCAGCCCGCTGCCCCGTCCTCCGAGCAGGAACTGACCCTCGAGCGCATCGTCCGCACCGCCGTCGACATCGCCGACACCGAGGGGCTCTCGGCGCTCTCCATGCGCGGCATCGCGGCCCGGCTCGGAGTCGCCGCCATGTCGCCCTACCGGTACGTGCCCAGCAAGGACGACCTGGTGCTGCTGATGGCCGACGCCGCATTCGGCGAGAAGTTCTACCCCGCCGACATTCCGCAGGGCTGGCGCGCCCGCGCCGAGCTGGGCGCGCGAACCCTGTGGGCCCTGCACCGCAAGCACCCGTGGCTGGCCCAGCTCGACTCCCTCACCCGCCCCTTGCTGGTGCCCAATCTGATGGTCCACGGCGAATGGTCCCTGAGCGCCCTCGACGGCCACGGCCTCGCACCCACCCAGCTGTTCGACATCCACGTACTGCTCTACAGCCACGTCCAAGGCCTGGCGGTGCACCTGGAGCGGGAGGCGAACGCCGCGGCCACCTCGGGCCAGTCGGAGGACCAGTGGATGGACAGCCGCGCCCCCGCCCTGAAGAACCTGGTGGATTCCGGCCGCTTCCCCACCTTCGCCAAGGTGGTCAGGGCCTTCGACGACGGCTACGACCTGCGCCTCGACACACTCTTCGAGCTCGGCCTCAAGGCCCTCCTCGACGGGCTGACACCCCTCGTCGAAGGACAGGCCCCACTCCACGAGTAGCGGCAGCCCCGCCCTGCGCGTCGTACCCCGGTACTACGGCACCTCCCTCATCCCGCCCCCGGTCGGACGCCCACCGGGCGCCCGCTCCGTAGCGTCGGACGCATGATCAGGGCATACGAACTCAGCAAACGCTACGGAGACACCACCGTCGTCCAGGACCTCGACTTCACGGTCCGGCCCGGCACCGTCACCGGCTTCCTCGGCCCCAACGGCGCCGGGAAGTCCACGACCATGCGCATGCTCCTCGGCCTGGACGCCCCCACCCGCGGCCGTTCAACAGTCGGCGGGCGCGCGTACGCCACCCACAGCGCACCCCTCACCGAAGTCGGCGCCCTGCTGGAAGCCCGTTCCGTCCACCCCGGCCGCACCGCCTTCAACCACCTCATGGCGCTCGCCCACACGCACGGCATCCCGCGCAGCCGCGTCGAACACGTCCTCGACCTGGCCGGCCTGACCGCGGTCGCCCACACACGCGTCAAGGGCTTCTCGCTCGGCATGGGCCAACGGCTCGGTATCGCCGCCGCACTGCTCGGCGACCCGGCCACCCTCATCCTGGACGAACCCGTCAACGGCCTCGACCCGGAAGGCGTGCTCTGGATCCGCAACCTGCTCAAGTCCCTTGCCGTACAAGGCCGCACGGTCTTCGTCTCCTCACATCTGATGAGCGAGACGGCACTCACCGCCGACCACCTGGTCATCATCGGACGCGGGCGGCTCCTCGCGGACACCACGGTCGCCGACTTCGTGGCCACAGCGGGCGGCGCCTCGGTCACAGTCGTCACCCCGCAGGCACCCGCGCTGCGCGCACTCCTCGGGGGACCCGGCATCGACATCACCCAGAGCACGGGCGCGGACCTCGGAGAGCTGGAGATCCGCGGCACGGACGCCGCACACATCGGCCGCCTCGCAGCCGCCCACGCCATCCCGCTGTACGAACTCACGCCGCACACCGCCTCCTTGGAACAGGCCTTCATGGACCTCACGCAGGAGTCGGTCGAGTACCGGATCACCGCCCCCGAACCGGCCGGAGTCCCCGCATGACCACCGCCACCAGCCATGCGTACCGCGTCACCCCGGCCCGGATCCTGCGCTCCGAGACGCACAAGCTCCGGACCCTGCGCTCCACTTGGATCACCCTGGGCTCCGCCGCCGCCCTCGTCCTGTCCGTCGGCATCGTCATGGGAGCGACCTACACATCCGACGGCGGCGACTCGGACGTCGACACGGTCATCCTGGTCCTCTACGGCTCCACACTCGGCACGCTCTGCACCGTGGTGCTCGGCATCCTGGTCACCGCGGGCGAGTACTCGACCGGCATGATCCGCGCCTCGCTCACCGCGGTACCCCGCAGGCTCCCCGTCCTGTGGGCCAAAGCAGCGGTCTTCACCGTCACTGTCTTCGGCGTCATGGCCGCCGCCGCACTGATCACCTTCGCCGCAGCCCAGCTCCTCCTCCACGACACCGACCAGGCCGCCTCCCTCACCGAACCGGCCGTGCTCGGTGCGGTGCTCGGCAACGCCACCGGAACCACGCTCCTGAGCCTGATCGCCCTCGGACTCGGCGCACTGATCCGCTCGGTACCGGGCGCGATCGGTGCGTTCATCGGAGGCGTCATGGTCCTTCCGGAGGTCCTGACCATGCTCCCGTACGACGCGGTGGAAACCGCCGTCCGCTACTTCCCCACCCAGGCCGCAGGCGTCCTCGGCTCCGCCACCCCGCTGCCCGACGCCGCACCCGTGGGCGGAGCCCTGCTCGCCCTCGTGCTGTGGTCCGCGGCAACCCTCGGAGCGGCAGCCCTGCTCCTGCGGCGCCGCGACGCATGACGCCGGGAGAACCGGGGGCGAGGATGGACGGGTGAAGGACGACGATACGAACCGGCTCGCGGGCTCCACCCCGCTCACCGGGCACATCCAGCGCCTGCTCCAGCGCATCCGCGCGTACGACCGGCGGCGCCCCGCCGTCTGGAACGGGCTGCTGGCGACGTTCTGGGTGCTCTTCGCCGTACTCGACATCTCCTCGGGCGGCTGGCGCACCGTCGCCGTCGACCCGCACGTGCCGGAACCGCTGGTGCTCACGATGAGCGTGGCGTTCTCCGCCCCGCTGCTCTGGCGCCGCAGCCGTCGTCCTCTGGCCGTGCTCGTGTTCATGGCCCCGTTCTCCCTGATCAACGTCTGGACGGGGGCGGTCGTCCAGGCCGTCTTCCTCCAGGCGATCGTGGTCTTCAACATCGCCGTCCGGCTGCCGATGCGTTCCCTGGCATGGTCCGGCGCGATCGTGATCACCCCGCTCGTGATCGCCTCGGGCCACTTCCCGAAAGCCTGGGACCGGCTCTTCCTCCCGCATCTCTGGGCGTTCGCGTTCGCGGCCCTGCTCGGCATCGTGGTCCGTACGCGCAAGGAGTACACCGAGGCCCTCGTCGACCGCGCCAACCGTCTCGAACTCGAACGGGACCAGCAGGCCCGGCTCGCCGCAGCCG
This sequence comes from Streptomyces sp. NPDC060035, assembly GCF_042736635.1. Classification (NCBI taxonomy): domain Bacteria; kingdom Bacillati; phylum Actinomycetota; class Actinomycetes; order Kitasatosporales; family Streptomycetaceae; genus Streptomyces; species Streptomyces sp. NPDC060035. Next base: position 1,663 of record NZ_JBHWVO010000010.1, on the reverse strand, counting down.
CCGAACGCACCAGGATCGCCCGGGAGATGCACGACATCATCGGCCACAACCTGTCCGTCATCACGGGCCTCGCGGACGGCGGCGCCTACGCTGCGGCCAAGAGCCCCGAACGGGCCGCCCAGGCCCTGGACGCCATCGGCACCACCAGCCGCCAGGCCCTCGCCGAACTCCGCCGTCTGCTCGGCGTCCTGCGCGACCACCCCGCCGAAGCCGACCGCACCCCGCAGCCCACACTGGACGACATGGACGCCCTGCTCGCGGGTGTACGGCGAGCAGGCCTCCCGGTACGTCTGCACCGTCGCGGCACCCCGCCGGCCGAAGCACCCACCGCCGGAAGGCAACTGACGGTCTACCGGGTGGTGCAGGAGGCCCTGACCAACACGCTGAAGCATGGCGGCATACACCCGGCTTTCGCGGCAGAGGTCACCCTGACCTACCGGGCGACGGAGCTGGAGGCCCTGATCACCGACAACGGAACCCCATGCCCCGAACCCGTCCCGCTCGACGGCACCGGGCAGGGAATCACCGGGATGCGCGAACGGGCATCCCTCTACGACGGCACACTCGAAGCGGGCCCACCCGCCGCATCCGGCTGGCAGGTACGGCTCCGGCTCCCTCTGGAGGACTCCCCCTCGTGACGACCGTGCTCATCGCCGACGACCAGGCGATGCAACGCTTCGGCTTCCGCATGCTGTTGGAGAGCCAGGACGACATGACGGTCGTCGGCGAAGCCGCCAACGGCCACGAGGCACTCCACCTGGTCGCCCGGCATCAGCCGGACGTCGCGCTGATGGATATCCGGATGCCATTGCTGGACGGCATCGAAGCCACCCGCCGCATCGTCAGGGCCGGTGCCTCCACCCGCGTCCTCATCGTCACCACGTTCGACCTCGACCGGTACGCGTACGACGGGCTGCGGGCCGGCGCCAGCGGCTTCCTGGTCAAGGACGCCCTGCCGGAGGAACTCCTCTCCGGCATCCGGGCCGTGGCCGGCGGTGACGCGGTGGTCGCCCCGAGCCTGACCCGCCGGCTCCTGGACGCGTATGTACAGCATCTGCCGCCGGCCCCGGGCCAACCCGCCACCCAGGACCCACGGATCGCCGCCCTCACCGAGCGCGAAAGGGAAATCCTCACCGTCATAGGCCGGGGCTGGAGCAACACGGAGATCGCCGAACGGCTCCACCTCGCCGAATCAACCGTGAAGACGCACGTCACTCGCATCCTCGCGAAGACAGGAGCGAGAGACCGAGTCCAGGCGGTCATCCTGGCCTATGACACCCATTTGGTGACCCCGGCCTGACGTCGAACCTGTTTGACGGCTGACGGCCCGGAAAAGGGTGGTGAACGCAGAAAAGCCCCGTGCCACAAGGGCACGGGGCTTTCCCGGAATAATTGTTCGGCGGCGTCCTACTCTCCCACAGGGTCCCCCCTGCAGTACCATCGGCGCTGAAAGGCTTAGCTTCCGGGTTCGGAATGTAACCGGGCGTTTCCCTAACGCAATGACCACCGAAACACTATGAAATTAACCAACACCGGATGAAAACACGGCCGTTCGTTATTTCAGAACTAACACAGTGGACGCGAGCAACTGAGGACAAGCCCTCGGCCTATTAGTACCAGTCAGCTCCACCCGTTACCGGGCTTCCACATCTGGCCTATCAAC